>NZ_JACJOR010000208.1:0-19796 GCF_014695615.1 Leptolyngbya sp. FACHB-711 | reverse complement strand
TGAGAACGCCGAACCAGCCGATGTAGAGGCGGTTGTCGGTGGAGGTGATCCAGGTGCAGAACTGCTCCCACAGGTTCGCGGAGTCGCGACGCTGTAAGGTAGTCGTCATATTTTCGATGAGTGCTATTGTTTATTCGCAATGAAGCAAGTTGAATTGCCTCTAATCAAATATTAAGGAAAATATTTCAATTTGTAAAGCGAGCGGTGAATTTTTCTCATCCCACTCCTAAAACCGACCTAGAGTATGACGCTGGCTCAACCGGGGGGCCAACCCAATGGACGACCCCCAAGCAGGTGCAGATGCAGATGGTAAACGGTTTGTCCGCCATCCTCTCCTGTATTAATCACCACGCGATAGCCGTTCGTTAACCCCATCTGGTCAGCGACTCGCTTTACCGTCAGCAGCAAATGACCCATTAGTGCGTGGTTTTGAGATTCTGCATCCGATAGTTTTGCGATCGGCTCCTTAGGAATTACCAGAACATGAACGGGGGCTTGAGGATTAACGTCTTTGAAAGCAAGGCAAAGATTATCTTCATAGACAATCTCCGCAGGGATTTCGCGACGAATAATCTTGCTAAAAATCGTGTCAGAAGTTTCCGTCATAGGGCTTTACAAAATTAAATCTCACATCATGGGATTTGCTGTCATTCTAAGGGGTAAGAGCAGTTTGCGGCATTGCTTTGACGCGATTACTTGAAGGGAAAGTGCTTTGCAACGGCTACTGCTCTTAAATCGTCTAAATGTTCGATGAGTGCTTGAAGCTTCCTGACTGTAAGGTTTGGGAGCTTTTTTATCAGGTTTAAACCGTTTAGTTTTAAAGGCGATCGCTCAAGGATGCTGTTAACAGCAATGGACTTTGAGAGGAAAGGCAAGCAAGCTGTATGGCGGCAGGCACAATAGCCATAGCGACAGCATTACTGAGGGCTCAGGGACTTGTATCCAGTCGTTCAGGCACTCGCCGTCCTTTGTGCAGGGCAACGCTCATCTCAACAAGTTACTCGAAGCTTGACGATCGCATTTCAATCCTCTTTGAGCCTATCCATAGTGAAATGGGCTTGCTGTTCTTCTATGATTAGGAGTTGAACGGATCAGGAGTTGAACGGTTTTTTGACACGTTGTGATAGTGCTTTTACAACTTTGTTAAACCGATCGATGTTCAAGTCATCGAATGCTCCTCCATAAACACAAGCTTGCATCGTTTGCCGCCATGAGTAACGTGCTTAGATCATCTGCTCAGATTAATTGTCAAGCAGTCTTTTACTATTTTCTCGAAGCCAGGTATTGATGTTTTGTAGCATGGGGGAAATTGCAAGCTCAAAGTCTCCCTCAAGCATTTCCTTCCCTCAAACATTTCCTTAAGGTCAAGGATGAGAAGAACATCTGTGGCCCGGCTCATCAGTCATTGCTCTTGCTGCACTGGTGCAATCTTTCGGATTTTGGGCATTCTACCTGAAATATTTTATTTCTCTAGGGTGGGAAACGGTTTTGCGTCTCCTGAGAAGTTGCGCTTGACAACCGCCACCGGAGCAGTCGCGGAAAAACATTATGCTGGCTAGAGTCTGGAGTGCATCGCTGGTTGGGATCGACGCAGTGAAGGTGGGCGTTGAGGTGGATGTGGCAGGGGGGCTGCCCGGAATCGTGGTGGTGGGACTGCCGGATACTGCCGTTCAGGAAAGCCGGGAACGGGTCAAAGCTGCTTTGAAAAATGCGGGCTATACCGTTCCCATGCGAAAGATTGTAATCAACCTGACTCCTGCCGATTTGCGAAAGGAAGGTCCGAGTTTCGACTTGCCGATCAGTGTGGGCATTTTAGCGGCTTCAGAGCAGGTGAGCCCGGCAATTTTGTCTGACCATCTGTTTCTGGGGGAAGTGTCGCTGGATGGGTCACTGCGTCCGATCGCAGGAGTCTTGGCGATCGCAGCAACAGCTCAGCAGGTAGGCATGAAAGGGCTAATTGTTCCGGCAGACAATGCTCGCGAAGCAGCGGTGGTGCAAGGCATCTCAGTTTATGGATTTCAGCACATTTCGGAAGTTGCGGATTTTCTGAATCAACCCGATCGTTATCAGCCGCTCAAACTCGATGGTCAGGCAGAGCTCGTTCGATCGCGTTCTCAGAGTCTCGACCTGAAAGATGTCAAAGGGCAAACCCAAGCGCGCCGGGCATTAGAAATCGCTGCCGCAGGAGGGCACAACCTGATTTTCGTAGGTCCACCCGGAAGTGGAAAGACGATGCTGGCGCGAAGATTGCCGGGAATTCTGCCACCCCTTACTTTTGGCGAGGCATTAGAGGTCACACAAATTCACTCAGTCGCTGGACTGCTGAAAGACAGAGGCAGCCTGATGGGCGAGCGTCCGTTTCGCAGCCCGCATCACTCGGCATCGGGTCCATCGCTGGTCGGCGGCGGCAGCTATCCGCGTCCGGGGGAGATTTCGCTGGCGCATCGAGGAATTCTGTTCCTGGACGAGCTAACAGAGTTTAAGCGGGATGTGCTGGAATTTTTGCGACAGCCGCTCGAAGACGGTCATGTCACGATTTCGCGGACGCGGCAGTCAGTTTCGTTTCCTGCAAAATTTACGCTGGTTGCCAGCACAAATCCCTGTCCCTGCGGTTACTTTGGCGATACGATCCAGCCCTGCACCTGTAGCCCGCGTCATCGGGAGCAGTATTGGGCAAAGCTGTCGGGTCCGCTAATGGATCGAATTGATTTGCAGGTGATGGTCAGCCGCCTTAAGCCGGAGGAGATTACCCAGCAGACGATCGGCGAAGATTCAGTCACGGTACAGGCACGAGTTCAGGCAGCGCGCGATCGAACCCTGCATCGCTTTAAGGAAGAAACATTGCGATCGAATGCAGAAATGCAGAGCCGTCATCTGCGGCAGTGGTGCCAACTAGACGACACAACACGCAATTTACTAGAGAGCGCAATTCGCAAACTAGGACTATCTGCCAGAGCCACCGATCGCATTTTGAAAGTGTCTCGCACGATCGCTGACCTTGCCAATGAAGAGAGTTTGCAGACACATCATGTCGCAGAGGCGATTCAGTATCGGACGATCGATCGAATGCAATAGCCAACCTGAGGAATGAGCTACGATTCGGTTACAGATTGATAGCACCAGCTCAGCAACATTGCCCCGATCGCGAGTTTGCAAACTTCCAGCAGCCAGTAAACGCCCTGCATCTGCACCATTGCGCCAGAGAAAGCCGGAGTCGATTCAAACCAGTTGAGCTGAAGTCCCAGAGCACTCATTTCTGGGGTAAGCCCGTAGGTGTAGCAGCAGACGATCGCCAGCAGAGCTAGAGCTGCCGGAATTGCCCAGCGGTGTTGAAAATGGGTGGAAATTGTGCGAAGCACCAGCATTCCGGTTAGCACCAGTGCAGCCATGAATAGCTCCAGGTGATTAAATACCCAGAAAATCGAATAGCCCGCAGCCGCAAAGCCGGGCTCGGTCAGCATTCCTGCCATCGACAGCATGGGCATAATCACCAGATCAAGCAGCAGACTAGCACTGAGCCAGAAGGCGAGTACAGCCAAAACCATTGTGCGCCAGCGGGGACGCAGAGCTTCCGAATGAACGATCGCTGACATATTTTTAATGAATGAAGCGTGTTATAAATTCCTTCTCTGAGCTTAGCGAATCTGGCTCTGCAGTAGCGTAAACGATTATTGCGCGGGTGTTAAGGGTTGTGGCGAACTGAGCGTTTGGCTGGCAGCAGATTCGTCCGCAGGATAATAGGTAAACGTGAAATTGACTCGCAACTGCGATTCAGTCGTCTGAGTCGGAAAGGGGGCAAAGGGCGCAGCCACCCGCACTGCCTGAAGCGCAACCGTATCTGCGGATGGGTCGCCGGAAGACTCCACCAGACGCAGATTGATTAAGCGACCCTGGCGATCGATCTCAAACTGCACCTTTGCCTGACGCAGTGCTGAAACCGTAATTCTTTGCCAGTTCTGGTCAATTTGGCGATTGAGCGTCGAGACATACGCACCCCACAGCTCATCGCCAGCAGCATCAAGGCTAGCGGGCCCAGGGGCTGTGCGATCGGGGTTGATTTGCCCGTCGAGCCCCTGCCCAGACTGAGGATTGATTGGCGGGGCTGCCCCCCCCACTGGAGCCGCAGGACGGGGAACCATTGCGGTCTGGGGAACGGCAGGTTGGGCAGAACGGGGGACGGCAGGCGATCGAGTCGTTCTCTGAATTTCAGATGGCTCTGAAGTTGCAGGGCTGGGACGGGGAGATGGAGGAACGGAGGACGGGGCAGGATTGGCAGCAGCAGGCTGAGGCGCAGACTGAGGCACAGATTGAGACACAGACTGAGGCGGATTAGGGGTACTGGGTCGATCGGGAATCGGTTGGGGGGCTGTGCTCTGGCTCGTCTTTCCGGCACTAGGTGGCAAAGCTTCATTTCTTGAGCCGCCTGCATTGGAATTAATTTGTGCGCGACGCGAGGATTCGGTTTCTTTGGACGGGTTGATCGCCGGATCAAGGTAAACAAATTCAACGCCGATCGGGTCTTTTTGAGCCTGCCGATTTTCGCGCTGCTCTAGCGACCATCCGACAAACAGTAGCGCATGGGCGACGATCGCGACTCCGAGACAAAGGGTGAGGCGTTTTTTCTGCCGGGTGTGGTGTTGCGATCGGGCGAGTTGGGAGAGGGACATGGGAAGAGGGGTGGGGGAAGGGGAAAGGGGGAATCTGCTTGGCGTGACGACCCTGAGTGAAGACCGTTTGCATTATGATCAGATTTGTAATGCTTCGATGTCTCTCTTGATTAACTGCTCATGGATATTTTGACTTTAGGATGGGTTTCTCTGCTGTCCGTATTCACATTTTCGATCGCGCTCGTTGTTTGGGCACGAAACGGACTCTAATTCTGGAGGCATCCCGATTGAGTGATGCGGGTGTGTTGATGAAATTTATTCGGGCGGAGCGGCTATGAGTGAATCCTCTCCTCTGCTTACCGTTTTGGCGTTTGCAACTTTGGGACTTTTAATCGCGGTGACCGGTGGTGTTGCGTATCTGACCACAATCGAGTGGCGCGATCGACGCAGCAGAGAAAAAGAAAAGCGGGGAAAATAACTTTCTCCGCTCTGAATCAAAATAAAGGGCAGCGCGTCGACTCGACCTGCTGCTTTTTTGTGAGTTGCGATCATGAACTGTGTTGAGCAGTATTCATGAAATTTCGTGAAACCTTGTTTTTAAGGCAGTTTGGAGTAAAAACAGCGTGACTAAGGAGCAAGCTCAGTGCTGATTTCATTGACGGGTCGCCGTCTCAGCTCTGTTGACTCCGATCGCGGCAGCAGGTTAAACACTTCACGCAACACATCATCAATCCGCTCCAGGGAAATCGAGCCTTTTTCGTTCAGCACAATTTTGTTGGATTGATCGAATATTACGGTTTGAGGCACATAGCCTTTGTAATAGTAGCCAGGTTCATCCGAGCGATAGCGGTCTTTGAGCGGCAGCGGGTCTACGCTTAGCGCAATCATGTTCATTGCCCACCCATACAGCCCATCGATCCGAGAAACGACGAGCGCGTATTCTTTGCAGTCCAGGCTGTCGTCTGTATAAAGCATCAGCAGCGTTGGCTTTTCATTTTTGAATGCTTCTGCCAGCGTGATGTTGGGCGGAACGAGGGAGCCGTTGCCCGCATAGAGAGGGAAGATGTTGCCGTCGAAGCGATCGTCGGTCAGGAGTGCGGATGCAGGCGCAGTATGGGCACAAAAAATAACCAGCCCCAGCAGAAGGCTCAAACATAGACGAGCGATAGATCGACGGGTCAGAGAGGGTTGCCAGAATTGAAAACGCATGAACAAATCACCCGAATGGTGAATGATGGGCAATGTAGCTTGAGAGGATGTTTGAAAGTTGTCATCCGAACCGCCCGTCTAGCCCTCTTCTGAGGGGAAACCTCGCTCTTCTTCTGAATCTCAAAGTCCCCACATTAGAGAAGTTAGGGGGCGATGTAGAATACCAAATCCTGTTCAAACAACCTCGAATCAGCCACTCTCCTGATTGTAAAGCGTCAGGTGATTGTAAAGCGTCAGGGCATCGGGCATCCGACAAGGTGAGGTTCGGCAATTTGTCAGTTAGAGATTCAGTTAGAGATACTGCTATTTTCGAGGGGGGCGATCGTCTTGCATCACATTGCCAATGCCTTCGACGATGCCGCGACCGATTAAGCCAATCCCCCGCCCGATCACGTTGGTCAAGACATAGATTAAACCATTGCCGACAAACGCAACCACATTTTGCAGGCGCGGGGCAACGGCATCGCGGGTTTCGAGGGCGAGGGTGACGACAAAGGGAATGCCGCTAAGCTGCACGAGTTCGGGGTTGCGCGGTGCGTAGATTGGCACTTGCTTGATGCTGCGTCCGGTAAAGACAAACAGGCGATACTGGCTTTCAAAGATATCCTTTGGCTCACTGTAGAGTCGCTGAAGCCGATATCGCCAGGATAGATCGTTGCGAAACCGCTCGACTTCGCGGGTGGACAGCAGGCGGCGATCGTAAAAGTTTTGCTTGATTGCTTCCACATTGGCAAAACGATTCAGCAGGGGCTGAATTACGGCATTTGCGACTTGAATCATCAAGTTCTCCAGCAGAATTTCGGTTCGCGCCAGGGATTCGGGGTTGCCTGCCAGGTAGGGTGTACTGCCCACCAGGAGCGGCGTTTGAAACAGCAGATGAGACAGCAGCTCAACCACGCCCGGAACTTTGTTGAGAATGGCAGCCTGCACCGTTTCTTCGTCTTGCAGCAGCACATTGACCAGATCAAACTCGATGCCGTCTACCATCAGCGTGGCATAGCGTCCAAAAAAATCCGAGGTAGTGTTTTGCCACAAATCCCGCAGGAGGGACGATCGCTTCTGATCCAGCAGATCCGGCGATACCTGGGAATAGCGCAGCTCCGACAGCAAATCTTCCAGCTTTCTTAGAATCAGGTAGAACAGTTCGCGCTTTTTGTCTTCTCGCAGAATGTCCGTTTCCAGCGGAACGTCGGTCTGATTGACCAAACTGGTTTGCAGCTTTGAAAAAACCGCATCAAAGACGATCGACTGCACGGTGCGGGAATCCGCAGGGACGATTGCCCCAGCAGCAGCAGGGCTTTGAATCGCAGTGGTTGTCGCTCCAGGCAGCGCGAGAGAACGGCTTGCAGGGTTCGGGACATCCGCAGCGGAGCCAGCTGAGGAAGGGACTCCCTGGGCAGTACTGGGCAGGCGATCCTGCAATTCATCAGCCCCTGGAACAGGCGGCAGCAGGCGATTGAGTACCCAACGGGCAGCTCGTAGCTCACGCGATTGCCCCGCCAGAACTGCCCGATCGATCGCTGATAAATCTAAATCTTGCAGGGAAGCGCTGATTTCAGCGAGGGCACGATCGATTTGACGGTTGCCAGAGCTTCGCCAGCGTTGCAGCAGCCGAGTCACGGCAGAAGAAGGCGCGGTTCGAGGATTGGGTAAGGTTTGGGGCGATTGCTTCGCAGTTCTCCGAAGGGGTAATTGTTGCTCCAGTCTTTGATCAAATAGGCTTTCTGTTGCGTTTGCCGCCTCGACCGTTTCAGAAAAACTGCCTCGCCCGGCTGCTTGCCGAATCGCTGTTACCAAGACAGGCACATCAGCAGTTTTGGCACAGTAGCCGCTTGCCCCTGCCTGTTGCGCTGCCGCTCGGACGATCGGTTCGGAATTGGCACTGAGCAGCAGCACGGGCAAATCGGGATACAGAGCTTTGATTTGCTGACAGAGGGCTAGTCCCTGAATTTGGGTGGGGTCTGTACGTCCTAGGCCGACATCGAGCAACACCAAATCAATTCCTGCGGTCAGGTTGGGATTGGCATCGATCGGAGCATCAGCAGGACGCTCGGGCACCGAATCAACCACCACCGCAATATCCGTCACGCTAAAGCGATCGGCAAGCGTAGCGCTAAAGCGATCGGCAAGCAGTTGCAGAGCAGTTTCACCGTCTGAAGCTTCGGTCACCAGTTCCAAATCGCGAAACGGCGCGAGTGCCAGCCGAAGTCCCAGCCGAAACACGGGGTCGGCATCAATCAGCAGCAGCCGCAGCAAACGGCTTGGCAAAGCATCGCGCATGAAGGCACAACGTCACACAAGAATTATGGGACACACCATACCAGAACTAGGGTGCGAGATATAGTCTAGGGGTGAGTAATTCTAATCATGACTAGCCCTAGTTGTTGTAGCGATTGTCGTAGTAGCCGTCAAACGGAGGCTCTTCGGAGGATGGCTCTGCCTGAGGGGCGGGGGCTGGTTCGATCGCCTCTGGCGGGGGTGGCGGGCCGGGCTCGGTTTCAACAACCACTGGCGAGGATTCTGGAGCGGGCACAGTTTCGATCGCCGAGGGCAGTCCTCCGGTTGCCGGATCAGTAGAATTTGAAAATGGTTCCGGCGAGGGACTCCACTGGCTGTCCGGTGCAGGACTGTATTCGGAATCGTCGGGCAATGGCTCACTGTAATCGTCAGAAACATCAGGCTGGGGGTTCCAAAGCCGATCGCGTTCTGACTGCCAGCCTCCGATCGCACTTTGCGCCTCGCCGTATAGGGCACGTCCAGGGTCGATCTGGCTTGCCACGCTGATTGCAGTGGACAGGTCGCCATTTGCTGCCAGCGATCGCGCTCGATCGAGAATGGGACGATCGGCGGCAATTTGCGCTCGAACGATGAGTTCGGTGTTCCAGCGATCGACCAGGGATTGTGCCTCACGATAAAGTACTCGTCCGGGAGCCACCTTCTTCACCACGGTAATTGCGGTGTCGAGGTCGCCATTTTCCGCCAGTAGCCACGCCTGGTCGAGCAGCGGCTGATCTTCGATCCGTTCGATCTGATCCTGCCAGGAGGCAATCAGGGTTTGCGCCTGGAGCCGTAGTGAGCGTCTGGGCTGGACTCGTCGGGCTTGCTCAATTGCATTTTTTAGCGATCGGCTATCTCCCGGTTTTGCCAGTGCCAGGGCGCGCTCGAGAATTGGCTGGTCTTCGATCCGCTCTGATTCTTTCTGCCAGTGAGAAACCAGCGTTTGTGCCAGGAGACGGCGCGGATTTTTGGGGGGAATCTGACTTGCCTGAGCGATCGCCCACTGCAAACTATTGTGCTGTCCCACTTCTGCCGTCATGTAGGCGAATTGAAGCTGAGTCAAATCCTGAAGCTGTGCCTGCCAGTTTTTCTGGAGGCTTTGGGCCTGGGCATAAAACGGACTGCCAGAGGGAATTTGCTTGAGTGCGCCGATCGCTTCCATCAAGCGATAGAGCTGCTCTAGCGACGGCATCCATTTCGAGGTTGCCCCGCCGATCGCAAGCTGATATGCCTGCGCGAATCGGACGAGATCCTGCACTTCTGGCAGTTTGACGGTTGCGGGAACCGAGCGAAGCAGATCGACTGCTGCCTGCGGGTTGCCCTGCTGCCATTTCTGGTTTGCCAGCGTCAGCAGCTTTTGGCTCCACTGTTTCAGCAAAGGACTGGCTTCTTCAGCCGCATAGGTTCCGCCCGAAATTTGGGAAGCGGTGGCGATCGCTACTCCAAGTTGAAGCGAATCGGGATTGGCAGCCAGTCTGCGTGCCTGGGAAAGCGTTTGGCGTGCCTGTTTTTCTGCTCCAAGCTGTTGACTCAGAGCCGTTGAGCCTTTCTCAAGCTGCCAGTAGGTTTGCTCAAAATCAGACAGAGCGAGAATCTGTTCGGCAACAATATCCCATTGCTGCTGCTTGAGCGCGGTTTGGGCTTTGGCATACATCACGGCTGCCTGCTGCGCGTATTTTTGCCAGATCGCCACCGATTTTTGTGCCTCTGCGTAAACAGGCGTCGTTTTCGGAATTTTCTGAACGGCAGCCAGTGCGCCTTTGAGATCATTTTGCTTGACCTTGGCGCGGGCGATTTCGAGAAGCTGCCCAGACCACGTGGCAATTAAATCCTGGGCTTGTCCGTGAAGCGGATGATCAGAAGACCATTGATTCAGCGTCTCGATTCCTGCGACCAAATCTTTTAATTCGCCCGATCGCGCTGCTTCTTGAGCACAGTAAAGCCGCTCCATATCTGTACTCTGGTCAGACATCTGCTTGCATTCAACAGGCGGCGGCAGCATCACCAGCCAGATAAACGCCGAAGTTCCCATGCCGCAAAAGATCGCCAGCACAACCAGCCAGGTCAACGACCATCGCCAGCCCGGAACAGAACCAGCTCTTGCGGTCGAGCCTTCCATCGGTGAGCTGTCCGGCTCTGCAACTCCCTCAGCCGGAGACAAATCTGCCGGAGTATTCTGTCGCGCTGCAAAGAAGCTTCGCAGAACAGGCGGTGTTCTTTTTTTCTCCAAACGATCCCAAAACGGATTTTTCACCATATCGCCTTCATACACCCCTTCAGAGCATCTGTCAGGTTAATTTTTGAACAGCGACACCAACTGAAGAAAACGAATTTGTTTTGAATCAAGCGTGACTCTAACCGTAGCAAAGGTACAGCTATCAAAACCTTTTATTGAATCTGTCTACCGAATAGTAAACCGATCGCCCCTCGATCGCTAACCTATCTTTTGACAGAGGAAGGGCGAAGAGCTGCCTAAAACAAATCATCCGCTTCGTCTGCATCGCTGCTAAACGCATCACCATCTCGCTGCTTCAGCCATTGCCCGATCGCCCCCTGCGCTTCGAGATACAAATCCCGACCCGGCTGGATTTCAGCTGCGGTTGCAATTGCTCCGGTCAAATCCCCTTTCGCTGCAAACGCTTTTGCCCGATTCAGGATTATACGATCGGCTGCCATTTCTGCGCTGCGAATCGCCATCTTCCAGGTTTCGATCGCCTGTTGCACCTGGGGATACAGGGCACGGCTGCTGCCAATCTTCCCAACAAGGGCAATGGCTTCGGTGTATTGTTCCCGCTTTGCCAGAGTTTGCGCCTCGTTCCAAATCGGCTGATCTTCAAGCAGTTGGATCTGCTGCTGCCATTGAGACGTTAGACGCTGAGTTTCGCTCCAGGTTGCCCGATCGGACGGAATTTGTCGCAGGTGAGCGATCGCCTGTTGCAAGTCGGGAATCGTGTTTCGGGCGGCGACCGTCTCTGCTGCATTCAGAATGGGCTGATCTTCGATAATTTGAATTTGCTTTTGCCACTGAGCGATCAAATTTTGCCCCTCGTTCGTCATCGAACTTCGACCAACGATCGGTTTCGTTTGCTCGATCGCCCAATTCAACGTCGATTGCTGCCCTAGCTGTGCTCCCAAGGTTGCCCACTGAAGCTGAACACCGTCTTGAAACTGTTTTTCCCAGGTTTGCTGCCTTGCCTGCGCCTGCGGATAGAGCGGACTCGAAGTAGAAATTTGACTCATTGCCGAGATGCCTTCGATCAGGCTCCAGATCTGCTGCCAGGAGGAATCTTCATTGACCTGAGCTACCTGCTTCTCCGCATGGCTGAACTTGACTAAATCCTGCACTTCGGACGGCAGCGGCACATTCAAGGGAACCTGCTGAACGGCAACGATCGCCCCATTCAGATCGCCCTGCTGCCACTGACGCATTGCCAGATCAAGCAGCGATCGCCCCCATTGTTCAAGATCTGCCTGCGCTGCTTGCCAGGCATAGGTTTGGGGCACAATGTCTTTCACCAGCCCGATCGCCCCTGCTAAATCCGAAATCGATCGGCTTTGCGCCACTTTTCGCGCTTTGTTGAGTGCCTGCCAGCCCTGCTTTTCTGCCTGAATTTGCTGCGCCAAACGATCGGCTTGAGTCACCCGCCAGTAGTCTTGCTGAAGCTCATTCAGCGTCGCAATCCAATCAGATGCCTCTGTCCAATTTTTTGCCTGCATTGCGGCTTGAGCGGCGGCATAAATCTGCTCTCCCTTTTGCCACTGCTGTTCCCAGTGGGCGATCGTTTCCTGCGCTTCGGGATACACCGCGCTCGATGCTGGAATCTGGTTTGCCGTATCAATCGCACCCTTCAAGTCGTTTTGCGCCATTTGATCGCGAGCCGCAATCAGCACCAGTGTTGACCAATCCGAAATCGATCGCTGCACCTCATCGTACAAAGGTTCCTGCTCTGACCAGCCGTTGATTAGTGCCATTGCCGCCAGGAGATCTGGAAGCTGACCCGATCGCGCCTTTTCCTGAGCGCAGTACAGCCGCAGGTTTCCGGGCGAAGTCCGGGCTATGGAACGGCATTCGGGCAAGGGAGGCAGACTTGCCATCCAGGCAAAAGCAACAATGCCCAAGCCACCGAACGCGCCCAGTGCCCAGAGCCAGACGATCGACCACTCCCACGGTTTCGGCTGGGTCTTCAGGAAAGCGGGCATCGGGGGCAGGGGAATCGCAGGCAATTTGACCGCAGGAACGGTGAGTTTTGGTTGGGGCAGTCGTTTGAGCTGGGCTGCTGCTGGGTTGAGTAAGCCTGTTTTGAGATTGAATTTGAGATTGAACTTTGGCTTGGGCTTTGATTTTGATTGCCGCTTCCCGACTTTCCCCACCGTTGACTTTGCGGGTGGCGGCTGAACCGCTTCTGAAGGCTGTAGGGGGTGATTCGGCTCAGGGAGGGGCTGCGCCTGCTGCACTGGAGGCAGTTCGACCGATCGCCTGCCCTGGCCAGACCCATCCAACCGAGGTTTTAGAATGGGGGGCAAATTGAACTGAGACTGGGAAACATTCCTCACACCGACACTCCGCCTGAACGCACCATGAACTGATCGAACTCAATCGACATTTGCGATCGGTCTGGATGATCAGCTTACTCACAGATCACAAAATTGGATCACAGTTCAGGCAGAAATTGTGCAACTTTTTATGATTTTGACCCTACCAGTGCCGCAGTAATCGCATCTACCACTCTAGATACGGACACGATCTCCATTCCAGGGATCGAGATACCGTGGCTCGACGGAATAATCGCCCGCTTAAAGCCCAGCTTTGCCGCTTCCTTCAAACGCGGTTCCATCTGGGAGACAGGACGAATCTGTCCGCCTAATCCGACTTCCCCAATCACCACCGTTTCCGGGTCAACCACTCGATCGCGGAAGCTGGCCGCAATCGCCACTGCTACGCCCAGATCGGCAGCGGGTTCCGCCACGTTCAGCCCCCCCGATGACGCAACGTACGCATCCAGCTTCGACAAGGGAATACCAACGCGCTTTTCCAGCACCGCCAGAATTTGCAGCAAACGGTTGTATTCCAGCCCCGTCGTCGATCGCCTCGGTGAGGTATAGCTTGTCGGGCTGACCAACGCCTGAAGCTCCACCACGAGCGGACGGGTTCCTTCGCAAGCCACGATCGTCGCCGTGCCCGGAGACTGCTCATCCCGGTTGCCCAAAAACAGCTCCGACGGATTGCGGACTTCTTCTAAGCCACGGTCTGCCATTTCAAACACGCCCAGTTCATGGGTCGCGCCAAAGCGGTTTTTTACCGATCGCAAGAGACGATGGCTGGCAAATCGATCGCCTTCAAAGTACAGCACTGTATCCACCAGGTGTTCCAGCACTTTCGGTCCGGCGATCGCGCCTTCTTTCGTGACGTGCCCGACAATGAACAGCGTAATGTGGTCGCGCTTGGCAACCTGCATCAGTGCCGAGGTACACTCCCGCACCTGAGACACCGAGCCCGGAGCGGATGCAATTTCCGTATCGTAGATTGCCTGGATACTGTCGATAATGGCAACCTGAGGACGGAGCGATTCCAGTTCACGCACGATCGATTGCATATCGATCTCGGGCAGCAGGTAAAGGTCGGCATCCTCAGACCGGGGCGAATCATCCACCAGCAGCTTTGGATGAATGGGTTGGGCATCTTCGGCGAGTTCAGCCAGCCCAATTCCCAATCGCTGCGATCGAAGTTTCACCTGCTGCCCAGATTCCTCCGCACAGACGTAGAGGGTTCGATGCCGTTGAGCAAGCTGATTTGCAACTTGTAATAGCAGGGTTGATTTCCCGATGCCAGGGTCGCCACCAATCAAAACCAGCGAACCGGGGACAATGCCACCGCCCAACACGCGATCGAGTTCCCCATAGCCCGAGGAAATACGCGATCGGGGATGGTCATGAATTTGGGCAAAAGTCAGCGAGGCAACGGCTTGAGGAGCATCTGTTTTCGATCGGCTACCATTGCGGGCAGCAACTGCGGTAGCGCGTCGGTTAATCGCGGCAGGCGCGGCAACCACCTGTTCAACTAGGGTGTCCCACTCGCCGCAGTTCGGACATCTGCCAAAATGTTGCAGCGATTCTCCACCGCAGGCATTACAGACATAGAGCTTTTTGGGTTTAGGCATTCTTGGAGAGAAAATAATTTGAGAGTGCTTAAAGAATCTTCAGAAGCGAAATGACTCTTAAGAAAGAGTGAAATGTTAGAACAATGGGAGATGAAGGTCTCTCTGTTGAATTAAGTGAGCTAATATCTTAATGATAAAGTGACAAAAATTTATTGATAAAAACACGCTTCAAGGAGTGTTAAGTCAGTTGGAAAGCCATAAAGAAAAAATCCTGGTGGTCGATGATGAAGCCAGTATCCGCCGCATTCTCGAAACTCGCCTTTCGATGATTGGCTACGATGTCGTCACGGCAGCCGACGGTGAAGAAGCCCTCGAAACATTTCGCAATGCAGACCCCGATCTGGTCGTGCTAGATGTGATGATGCCCAAGCTCGACGGCTATGGCGTTTGTCAGGAGCTTCGCAAAGAGTCTGACGTGCCGATTATTATGTTGACTGCGCTAGGAGACGTTGCCGATCGCATCACAGGCTTAGAGCTTGGCGCAGATGATTATGTCGTAAAACCTTTCTCCCCCAAAGAACTGGAAGCCCGAATTCGATCGGTGCTGCGTCGCGTTGAAAAAACGGGCACGTCCGGCATTCCCAGCTCTGGTGTCATTCAAATCAACAACATTCGCATCGATACCAATAAACGCCAGGTCTACAAAGGCGATGAGCGCATTCGGCTCACGGGTATGGAATTTAGCCTGCTCGAACTGCTGGTGGGGCGATCAGGTGAGCCATTTTCTCGCGCTGAAATCTTGCAGGAAGTCTGGGGTTATACGCCAGAGCGTCACGTCGATACGCGAGTGGTGGATGTGCATATCTCCCGCCTGCGCGCCAAGCTCGAAGATGACCCCAGCAACCCGGAGCTAATTCTGACCGCTCGCGGCACGGGCTATCTGTTTCAGCGGATTGTACCACCCGGAGAAACGGAGTAATCCGCAGTGTGCAGCTCCAATTTTTTGGTAGGATGAGCCTCTTGCCCGTCCGGGTTCGGGCACCGGTAAGATAGTGACTCCAGAAGGTAAACCCAGAAGGCACGCTTATAAAACACAAGAGTTTCGCTCATCCAACAGTACAGAGCATGAAAATTTGAGCTTCTCTCCGTGAGATCTCTGCTAAATCTCTGCGTTAAGGAGTAGATTTCATCTGATAAAATTTGTGAGGTTTCTATCACTTTGATCAATGGGATCGACTCAGGCACGGATCGCAGTGGACGCGATGGGAGGGGATTTTGCCCCAGGCGAAATCGTAGCGGGCGCATTACGAGCACAGGCAGAGCTAGGGGTAGAAGTCCTTTTGGTGGGCGACCCTGAGCAAATCAAAGCTGTGATGAAGCAGCACAACACTTCGCTTCAGCTGGAGATTGTTCCGGCTGAGGGCATCATCGAGATGCATGAGGAGCCGTTGAGCGGTCTGCGACGCAAGCCCAAAGCATCTATCAACGTTGCAATGGATTTGGTAAAGCAGGGACGGGCCGATGCGGTCGTTTCGGCAGGTCATTCGGGGGCGGCAATGGCAGCAGCTCTGCTGCGCCTGGGTCGAATCAGGGGCATCGATCGCCCCGCCATTGGAACTGTCCTACCCACAATGGATGCGAATAAATCGGTGCTGATTCTGGATGTGGGCGCAAACGTAGATTGCCGTCCGAAGTTTCTGGAGCAGTTTGCGGTGATGGGAAATGTCTATTCTCAGTACGTACTGGGTGTGGATGCGCCGAAGGTCGGCCTACTCAACATCGGCGAAGAGTCTTCCAAGGGCAATGAACTGGCCCTCCGCACCTACGAATTATTAGAAAAGAATTCCAGCCTCTCGTTTGTGGGCAATGCTGAAGGGCGCGATGTGCTTTCCGGTCGGTTTGATGTGATTGTCTGCGATGGCTTTGTCGGCAACGTGCTGCTGAAATTTGCCGAGGCGGTTGGAGAAGTGCTGCTGCAAATTCTACGGGAAGAACTGCCGCGCGGTTGGCGGGGGCGTTTGGGCGCGATGCTGCTGAAGCCCAACCTGCGCCGGATCAAGCAAAGAGTTGACCACGCAGAACACGGTGGCGGGCTGCTGCTGGGCGTGGATGGCATCTGCATTATCAGTCATGGCAGCTCTCAGGCTCCGTCAGTTTTTAATGCGATCCGGCTGGCAAAAGAAGCGGTGGATCATGATGTCCTCGATCGCATCCGATCGCAGTATCAAAAAATCCAGGCAACTGCCACCAACGAGGAATAATGTCAAATCAATCAGGAATCGGGGTTGCCTTCACCGGAAGCGGCTCGGCTGCACCGGAGGCAGTTCTAGATAACGAGAACATGAGCCGGGTCGTTGAAACCTCGGACGAGTGGATTGCCAGCCGCACCGGAATTCATCAGCGGCATCTGGCAGCTCCGGGGGAATCGCTCAAGCAGTTCGCAGCGCAGGCAGCTCAAAATGCCCTCAACATGGCAGGCATCTCCGCCGCCGATGTGGATCTGATCATCCTGGCAACTTCCACAGCAGACGATCTGTTTGGCAGTGCCAGTCAAATTCAGATGGCGATCGGTGCCCATCGAGCCGCAGCTTTTGACCTGACCGCAGCCTGTTCCGGTTTCGTTTTCGGCATGGTGACTGCTGCCCAGTATATTCGCACTGGGGCTTATCAAACCGTGCTGCTGATCGGGGCAGATGTCTTATCGCGCTGGGTAGACTGGGGCGATCGTCGCACCTGCGTTTTGTTTGGAGACGGGGCAGGCGCAGTCGTGATGCAGGCTTCGAGCGTGGGCGATCGACTCCTGGGATTTGAGCTTCGCAGCGACGGCAGCCTGAGCAACTATCTGACGTTGGCCCATGAGGGACAGCCAAGAGAATTAGTTGATGATGTGGCGATCGGACAGGGTAGTTATCAACCCATTCAAATGAACGGACAGGAAGTCTATCGCTTTGCGGTGCGAAAAGTGCCGGAAGTGATCGAGAAAGCCTTATTTCGGGCAAACCTGACCGTGGAGCAAATCGACTGGCTGCTGCTGCATCAGGCAAACCAGCGCATTCTTGATGCTGTAGCGGAGCGGCTCGCGCTGCCCAAAGAAAAGGTAATCAGCAACATGGCGCGATACGGCAATACCTCAGCGGCATCGATACCGATCGCCCTGGATGAAGCGGTGCGGGCAGAACATTTGAAACCCGGAGACGTAATTGCCTCTGCCGGATTTGGGGCAGGTATGTCCTGGGGCGCAGCTATTTTTCAGTGGGGCAAATAGCGACTGTTGTATCACCGCCCTGAAATTTAAGTCGAACTAATCAACCCGATCGATCAATTCACTCAATTCACTAAAAATTTAGATCAAGAATTCGGACAAATTGCAATGAAAACAGCATGGGTGTTTCCGGGACAAGGTTCCCAGGCTAGCGGCATGGGCAGCGATCTGCTCGAAATCGAGTCTGCGAAAGCGCGGTTTGTTCAGGCAGAGAAAATTCTTGGCTGGTCTGTGCCCGAAATTTGCCAGAGCGCAGAAGATAAGCTCTCCAAAACGCTGTACACCCAGCCTTGCCTGTATGTGATTGAGGCAGTTCTCACCGATTTGATGCGCGATCGGGGACTCACCCCAGATGTTGTTGCCGGACATAGCCTGGGTGAATACAGCGCACTCTATGCCGCAGGCGTGTTTGATTTTGAGTCAGGACTGCGATTAGTAAAGCGGCGATCGGAGCTAATGGAACAGGCTTCTGGTGGTCTGATGGCAGCTTTGATCGGGTTCGATCGCGCTCAGCTTGAAGCACAGCTTGCTCAAACGCCTAGCGTCGTCCTTGCCAACGACAACAGCGATGCCCAGGTCGTCATCTCCGGCACTCCCGAAGCAGTTGAGACAATCATGGCAAACGTGAAGTCCAAGAAAGCAGTGAAGCTGAACGTCAGCGGGGCATTTCATTCGCCGCAAATGAGCGACGCGGCAACAGAATTTAATCAGGTGTTAGAGACGATCGCCTTTCAATCCGCTCAGGTTCCCGTGCTGTCGAACGTTGACCCCACCCCTGCCACCGATGCTGCGCTGCTGAGGGATCGGCTAATGCGGCAGATGACTGGCTCAGTGCGCTGGCGCGAAATTTCCCTGGCGTTTACAGACCTGGAAATTAATCAGGCGATCGAAGTGGGTCCAGGCAAAGTGCTGACCGGACTGCTAAAGCGTGCCTGTCCTGGAATGGAACTAGCCAATGTGAGCAGTCTTGCCGAGATCCCAGCTCAAGCCTTTTGAGGAATACAAATCCAGCATTGTTAGGATGGGTTAGGCAAAGCCGTAACGCATCAATCTTGGAAGCTTAAAGCCCCATGCCTTATGCTTTGCTAAAGTATCCTACGCGATAATCAATTTGCCATTTTGAGCAGAATCTATGCGTCAGCGTGAACCCCGAATCAGCCTTGCGCTCTACCACCTATTCAAATGGTCAGTGGTGGCTCCGATGCTGCACGGCTACTTTAGAGGGCGAATTCATGGCGCAGAAAACGTGCCTAAAGCAGGACCGCTGCTGGTGGTTGCGAATCACGCTAGCGATTTCGACCCGCCAATCGTCTCTTGCTGTGTACGTCGTCCGGTATCTTACATGGCAAAGGAAGAGTTGTTCAATGTTCCTGTGCTGAGTCAGGCAATCCGGCTTTATGGGGCGTATCCGGTCAAGCGGGGTTCAGCCGATCGCAGCGCAATTCGAGCCGCTTTGGCACAGTTAGAGCAAGGTTGGGCAGTGGGCGTATTTTTGGAAGGGACACGCACCCCAGATGCCCGGATTCATTCTCCGAAACTGGGAGCCGCAATGCTGGCCGCTAAAACACAGGTTCCGCTGCTGCCCATCAGCCTTTGGGGAACTGAGAAGATTCTTCACAAAGGGGATAAGCGACCTCGGCGTGTGCCCATTACCGTGCGAATTGGGGAGCCAATTTTGCCTCCGATGTCTAACAAGCGAGAAGAGCTAGAAGCCGTGACGCAGCATTGTGTCGATCGCATTCATGCCCTGCATACCCTGGGACGATAACGGGGTCAAACTGCCGCTTGTTAGAATTGTGAAATGCCGATTATCCCTTTGGATTATGGACTTAAGAGCTGATTTAGAAAAAATGGTGGACGAGGCAGAGTGGGACTGGCTGATTCCCCATGCTCAGCGCGATGCCGTCGTTCTGGTCGATCCGGCTCTGGATTTAGTCGATGTGGGCATTGCGATCGCGAATGATCAGGTGGCGATCGTGCAGGAGTGGATCGTGGCTCAAAAAATTCAAAAACCCTCTCAGCAGCAGCTTTCTGACTGGGGACAGGAGCGATCGCGCCGCTTTAATGCGCTGATTGTGCAGCCTTATGTGCTGATTCAAAGTCGATAAGCAAACTTTGCATAAGCCTTGAGAAAATAGCCTTCCTGCCAGAGTCAGAGCGGAATTCTTTGAATTTGTACCGCTTTGCGTCATGCTAGATCGCGTTTGTCCTGCAAATGAAATGCAGGTCGAAGCACAAAAGACATGAGCAGAGGAGGCGTTTGATATGACGGCAGGAGTTGATCCGGTCAAGGTGATGAAGCAGGAAGTGGGCAGATTAGCCGCTAGCCGGGTGCAGTCAGGG
>NZ_JACJOR010000207.1:0-6755 GCF_014695615.1 Leptolyngbya sp. FACHB-711 | reverse complement strand
CGGCTTGCCTTCGCCATGATACCTTCCTGACGAGTCGTGGGCGAAACCTTGATGGAATACCGAAGATTTGGACGAACCAACCTGTTGATGCCTGTGTTCTCCTGCGGTGGAATGCGCTATCAGTACAAGTGGCAGGACGTTTCACCGGGCGATATCCCGGTAGATAACCAGGCAAATTTAGAGGCAACAATTCGGCGGGCACTCGAAGTTGGCATTACTCATATTGAAACCGCGCGAGGCTACGGCACATCCGAAATGCAGCTTGGACGCATTTTGCCCAAACTCCCTCGCGACCAAATCATCGTACAAACAAAAGTTGCCCCGACTGATAGCCCCAAGGAATTCGAGGACACTTTTCACCGATCGCTGGCTTACCTGAAGCTCGATCACGTCGATCTACTGGGGCTGCACGGCATCAACAACGCAGAGCTACTGCATCAGTCGATTCGCCCCGGCGGCTGCCTGGAGGTGGCGCAGAAGCTTCAGCAACAGGGTAAGGTGCGCTTCATTGGCTTTTCGACCCATGCCCCGCTCGATGTGATCATCCGGGCGATCGACACCGACCAATTCGATTACGTCAATCTGCACTGGTATTACATTAATCAGACCAACTGGGCAGCGATCGAGGCAGCAACCCGGCATGAGATGGGCGTGTTTATCATCAGCCCCTCCAATAAGGGTGGAATGCTCTATCAGCCCTCGCAAAAGCTGATCGACCTTTGTGCCCCCCTGAGTCCGATCGTTTTTAACAATCTGTTTTGCCTCAGTCAGCCGCAGGTGCATACCCTAAGCGTCGGAGCCGCCCGTCCACAGGATTTTGACGAACATCTGAAAACGCTGGATTTGCTGGAGCGCGCTGGGGAACTGCTGCCGCCCATTTTGAATCGATTAGAGCAGGCGGCGATCGAGGCACTGGGCGAATCCTGGTATCGAACCTGGCATGTTGGCTTACCGCAGCCCGAAGAAACCCCATACCATATCAACATTCCTATAATTCTCTGGCTGTTTAATCTGGTTCAAGCATACGATATGCACGACTTTGCCAAAATGCGGTACAACCTGCTGGGAAACGGCGGACACTGGTTCTTCGGCAGAAAAGCCGATTGCGCCAGCGAAGTTGACTTCACGCAATGCCTGCGAAATAGCCCCCATGCCAGCGAGATTCCTCAGATTCTGCGGTCTGCCGATCGGCTACTGGGGGGTGAAAGCGTGCGTCGCCTTTCGCAGCAGTCGTCTTAAATTCTCACGTTTTCAAGTTCTAGAGCGTGCCATTCGGAAAAAGGAGCCGAGGGATGAGCAAAAAGGTAAAATTGGGAATTCTCTTTCGCAGCATCCCTTTGCAGCATTGACGAACGGTTGATTCAAGGCTGCGGCAGTTTTGTTGTCCTTCCAATCTTTTTTCTCTGAGTTTGCTACATTCCGTTCAGGAATTCATGCTTGAGTAGCGTCAGCGATGAAAGTCTGGCTGGCAATGAGGAAGCACCGCTTTCACAAAACGACTGTCCGCTATATAAATGTTTCAAGTCACTATCGTCTGGAGGTTCAATGAAAGTCGAAAAGCGCGGATTAACAGTCTGGTTCACCGGGTTGAGTGGAGCAGGTAAAACCACCATTTGCCAGGCAGTTGAAAAAGAATTGCGGGCACAAGGCTACAAGCTAGAGGTGCTGGATGGCGATGTCGTCCGTGAAAATTTGACAAAAGGGTTGGGCTTCAGTAAAGCCGATCGGGATGAGAACATTCGCCGGATTGGCTTTGTGGCGAATCTGCTGACCCGGAATGGGGTCATTGTTTTGGTCTCCGCGATTTCGCCTTACCGTGAAATTCGGAATGAAGTGCGAGAGAAAATTGGTGACTTTATGGAAGTCTACGTTAGTACGCCGATCGAAGTGTGCGAACAGCGTGACGTAAAAGGACTCTATAAACGGGCAAGAGCAGGCGAAATCAAGAATTTTACCGGAATCGATGATCCTTACGAGCCGCCGCTCAATCCAGAAGTTAACTGCCAGACGCACCTGGAAATGGTGGAAGAGAGCGTTAACAAAGTAATGGCTCAGATCAAGTCCTACCTTCATCCCGAAGCACCGATCAGAATGGAGCCTAATTCGGCACAGCGCAGCGTCGCGTAGGGTCTGAGCTGAGGCGCGTTTTATTCGATGCTACAAGCAGGTGCGGAAGCGGGGTGAAAGTTCAGGGTAAGCGAGGGCACATCCCGTTTCCGTCCTTGCAGCGACTTATGCCACGGTTGCCGGGCTCCAGCCAGCGATCGTTCCATCGGCTGAATCAACGCCGCAGACTGCCTTTGATCTAGCAGGAGTGCGCGTCCTGGCAGTGGATGATGAAGTGCCGACGCTTCAGTTTGTCCGGTTTGTGCTGGAGCATGAAGGGGCGATCGTCAAGGCGGTTACTTCTGCCGAGGCAGCTTTGCAGGCACTTGCCGCAGACGAATCAGAGAGCCAATTTGATCTGCTGATTAGCGACATCGGAATGTAAGAAATGGACGGCGATCTACTAATGCAGGAGATTCGCAGCCGTTCCGAACTTTAGAACCATGCCCTTTCCGGAATTGCCCTGACTGCCTACACCTCTGCCAACAAACGGCAGGAAGCCATTGCCGCCGGATACCAGTGCCACCTGTCAAAGCTTTTTGATCCTGAGGATCTGATTCAGGCGATTGGGCAGGTTTTGGGTAGGCAGGAATCGGCTTAGGAGCAGGCGCGAATCTGCTCGATCGCTTCCTGGAGCCAGTCCAGATAGGTTTGCTCTTTGCGGCGGAGCAGTTCCAGCACGAGCTGATGAATCACCTTTTCGCGGCGGGCAGGCGGCTGCAGTGAAGGCATTTCCTGAGCAAGAGGAACATCGCGCTGCACGGCTTCACACTTTGCCAGCCGCATTTGATGGGCAGTTTGCTCTTGTTCGAGTAGGGCAACGATTGCTTCATTCGACAGGTCTGAGGCGAGGTAAAGCTGCATGAGCAACGGTTCCCGCACGATTGGCAAGGATTGGTGGGTCTGAAGCCACTGATTCAGTTCGGCTTTGCCTGCCTGGGTGATTTGGTAAACCTTGCGATTGGGGCGATCGTGCTGAATCTCGACGGTGCAATCTACCCAGCCCTGTGCCTCTAACTTTTCGAGTGTGCGGTAAATCTGCGACTGGTCTGCCTGCCAGACATGAGCGATGCAGTCGTCAAAACAGCCTGTTTTCAGGTCGTAGCCCGTCCTTTGCTGCTGCTGAAGCAGACCGAGAATGATGTGCGCGATAGACATTGATTCTTGTTAGGACGGCGACCCACCACAGGCAACGGGTGAGCAGGCGGCAGTTAGTGAGCAGGGTCTGGGGTGAGAACGCCATTCAGGAAAATATCTGCCATCCCTTCTGCCATTTCGATAAATGCCTGCGGCGATGCGCCCTCGGGAATAATCGAATCCTGGCTAAATCCGGCGATCGTAAACATTCCTAGAAACACCTGAGCCACAACACGCGGATTCATACGGCGATAAATTCCTTGATCCATGGCGGTTTGAAAGAAGGCTTCTGCCACGTCAGTCATTTTGACGATCACATCGGTTTGAATCTGCTGGCGCAAATCGGGGTGAAATTGCGCTTCTAGAAAGCAGACTCGCAGCAGGTCAGCGTTTTTGTGCAGGTTGAGCATTCGCTTTTTCATCACTTGGGCGATCGCTTTATAGCTGCCCATTTCGCTCAGTTCCGTCAACAGATCGGTGAGCAGTTCCACCCAGCCCTGCGTTGCGACTTCGATCAGAATCGCCTTCTTGCTTTCGAAGTGACGAAAAATTGTGCCTTCTGCCACGCCCGCAGCTTGCGCCAGATCTCGCGTCGTCGTCCCGTCATAGCCCCGCCGAGCAAACAGCTTTTTGGCTGCCTCCAGGATTCGGGTTTGCGTTTCCACTTCAGGCGGAACAGAGGGACGTGAGAAGCGCATAGTCGATCGGCATCCGGTGATGAGAAGGGATATGGCGATACTAGCGAGATTTGCGATCGAAGGGATTAATCAATCCGTAAAACTTTACAGAAGGTTAGGAAGGGGGGAGTTTGTTAAGTGAAAGAAAACAATAAAGGTTAGGGCAAATGTTGAAGGCGATCGTGATTAGCCGTTCGTGGTGATTGGCAACTGGTAACGGATCATGATTCATCAGGGTCACGAATGACCAATGACGAATAACAATTACTAAAGTAATCCCCCTGCCCTGGTTCTCCCACAATCCTTCCTTGAGTCTGCTCTCGAAACGGCTGCTCTTTCCATTGATGGATTCTCTGCTTTGGCGATCGAGGTAGGCTGAGTGCCTGTTCTGCTTTGCCTTCGCAGTTTTTTTCAGGGACTATGCAACTCGAACCGATTGTTTCCTTTGCTCTGCTGCTGGCAGTCATTCTCATTGTGCCGATCGCATTTGAGCGGATTCGGCTGCCCGGACTGCTCGGACTGCTCATTGCGGGCGTGATTTTAGGTCCAAATGCGCTGCGGCTGCTCAGCAATGAGTCGGAAACAATGCACTTACTGTCGGATATCGGTTTGGTGTACCTGCTGTTTGTTGCCGGGCTAGAAATTGACCTGGAACAGTTTCGTGCAACTAAGCATCGATCGGCGGGGTTTGGGTTTTTGACGTTTCTGTTTCCCCTGCTTACAGGGATTGCGGTCGGGCGAGTGTTTGGCTTTGGCTGGAATTCCTCGGTGCTGATTGGATCGCTGCTGGCATCTCATACGCTGCTGGCGTATCCGATCGTGAGTCGCCTGGGTTTGGTAAACAATGAAGCCGTGACGGTGACGATCGGCGCAACCATTTTTACGGACATTGGTGCGCTGCTGGTGCTGGCGATTTGTGTAGGCATCAATAAAGGAGATTTCAGCGTTTTTAGTCTGGCGAGCTTGCTACTATCGCTGCTGATCTATTCTGCGGTTATTCTGTTTGGCTTTAACTGGTTGGGCAAGGAGTTTTTTCGGCGATCGGGCGATGCAGAGGGCAATCAGTTTTTGTTTGTGCTGTTGGTGGTGTTTATTGCATCGATCAGTGCAGAACTCATTGGCATTGAAAAAATTGTCGGTGCGTTTTTAGCCGGGCTGGCAGTCAACACTGCGGTGGGAGAAGGTTCAGTCAAGGAAAAGATCCTGTTTGTGGGAAGTGTGCTGTTTATTCCCATCTTTTTTGTAAATACGGGGCTGATTATTAACATTCCCGGTTTTATCCGCAGCCTGGGCAATATCGAACTGACGCTGGCGATCGTCCTGGGCTTGATTGGCAGTAAGTTTTTGGCAGCACTCGGCACTAAGTTTCTCTTTGGCTACGGCTGGCGAGAAATGATTACCATGTGGTCGCTGTCGCTTCCTCAAGTTGCGGCTACTCTGGCAGCAGCGTTTGTAGGCTTTCGGGCAAACATTATCAGCGAAGATGTGCTAAATACCGTCATTGTCATGTTTGTGGTGACGGCAACGCTGGGACCGATTATTACTGCCCGTGCAGCCAGTGGCTTAACCCCCAGCACTAACCTACCCGAAGCTTTGGCGATCGACTCTTTCAGCGACGCCCCAGAAGCGCATCGCCCATTAACGATCGTTGTGCCGATTTACAACCCCCAAACGCAGCGTAACTTGCTGGAAATGGCGGCTCTTTTCGCACGGCATGAGGCAGGCAGAATTGTGCCTTTGTCGATCGCGTCAGGTCATGTTCATATGGATTCGCCCCAAGTTGACTCTGACATTCAGCAAGGCGAAGCATTTTTGCGGCAGGCAACCGAAACTTGTCAAAGCCTGGGTGCAAACGCAACGCCCGTTTTAAGAATTGACGATGAAACCGCTCAGGGCATTAGCCGTGCCAGCCGAGAACAAAACGCCAATCTGATCGCGATGGGCTGGGGCAGAACGCAGGGCATCCGCGCCCGACTATTTGGTAACGTGATCGATCGCGTTTTATGGGCATCTCACTGTCCGGTGGCGATTATGCGCCTGCTCGATTCGCCCTCGAATTTCCGGCGAATTCTGGTTCCGATCGACAATCCTACTCGTGAGTCCATCCAGCTTCTGCTGTTTGCTGACATTCTGGAAGATGCCAACAATGCAAGCATTACCTTGCTGCATGTTTGCGATCGCTACAGTCCACCAGAGCGCGAAGCCTGGATCGAATCTCAGCTCAGGATGCTCGTTGCTAAATATGTGCCCTTTGTCTATCCCAATATTCAGATTGTGCGATCGGGCGATATTGCGGGGGCGATCATCGAAGCTTCACGCGCTCACGATCTGGTGGTGATGCGAAATTCACGACGACGCGATCGGGCGGCAGGCGAACTAATTCTGAGCGATATTACCAATCGCGCCCTGCGACACATCCCCTGCTCTGTTGTGATGATTGGCGAACCCCATGGCCACAAAGGACTGATGATGATGCGGCGGGCGCGACCGGTTCAAGAAGTAGGCGGGTCAATCACCTGAGGCAACCAGTCAAGGCAATTAATCGAGGCAATTAATCGAGGCAATTCAGCCAAAAGTTTCAATAAAAAACCCAGCAGCCCCCTGCTGGGTCAATTCCATGAACGTCACTTATCTTTCCTTAAGATACGAGGGTCGATCGACGTTCTACTTCGTTAGGGTGGATCACCCAGGCGGGTGATCTTGCAATTGCGGTTATTCCACGCCTTCGATCCGGTCTTCCACTTCCTGATACAGCTCCCGCAGCAGATCCAGGTTTTCCTCGGAGGTTTCCCAGTAGCCGCGCCCGTTCACCTCCAACAGAGTTGTGACGACCTT
>NZ_JACJOR010000206.1:0-6722 GCF_014695615.1 Leptolyngbya sp. FACHB-711 | reverse complement strand
CTGGATTTGAGTCACCTTACCAGAAATAACCCCACCAGGCAAAGTTCCCTTGGCAGACTACTAGTCTCCCTATCTTATTCAAGATGTTGACGTTGCCGTGGCGTCCGGCTCAGCTTCTGCTAGGAACCGCAGCAAGGACAATCCTTCACTCGGTTCTGTTTCAGAAAAACGGTTGAAGCGTGACAAGCTGCTCAGGAACGATTGCTGAAATTAAAGTCGCGATAAAGAAAAGATAACAAATAAAAAGGGAAGTGGCTACAGGGCACGATTCATCCAACGCGGGTTGCCCCTCGTTAATATTTTGTCTCGAAGTCATTTCCGACAAATGCCAAAAATGTAGCCTGAGTGCTTGATCGTTTTAGGACTCTTACTTCATACTACGCTAAATGTACAGTAAGCCGATTGACATTTAGATAATTGAATTGGCAAAGCAAGCATTATGACTGATCCGCTCTGTCAAGTGCTGGCTTATTTATTGGAGGTTCTGGACAATCTCTTTCCCACAATTCATAAGCGTCAACAGTAAGCATTAACAACAAGCATCAATGATGAGGAATTGCTGAGAAAGACTTGCATAACTCAGACTCGTTTAGCAGCTCAGTTTGATAAGGAAGAAGTAATGAATTCAAGTGTTCTTGTTGCACCTAAATCCTTTATATCTAAGCACTTCAACGTTCAACCTGTTGCAGGGCGAATTGGTGCAGAAATTGTAGGGCTGGATCTCAGCTTGCCGCTGGGCGATGAGGTGATTAGTGATATCCGTAAAGCACTCGTTCAATACAAAGTTATTTTCTTTCGGCAACAATCGCTAGACGCATCAGGACAAGTTGCCTTTGCCCGTCGATTTGGCGAGATTACCATTGCCCATCCCACAGTGCCCTCCCTGCCCAATCATCCTGAAATTCTGGACCTCGATTATGGACGTAATGTGAATCGGGCAAACCATTGGCATACTGATGTCACCTTTGTCGATCGCCCACCCCTCGGTTCAATTCTGCGGGCGGTTGAAATCCCTCCTGTCGGCGGGGATACAGTTTGGGCAAATACGGCGGCTGCCTATCAAGATTTGCCTGACCCTCTCCACCCAGTGGCAGATCAACTCTGGGCAGTTCACAGCAACGCCTACGATTACACGACAGGAAGGGTCGATTTGTCTGAGGAGTTCAAGGCATATCGCCGCATCTTTGAATCTACCGTTTATGAAACACTGCATCCAGTCGTTAGAGTTCATCCTGAATCCGGTGAACGAGTCCTGTTTATCGGTGGCTTCGTACGTCGAATTCAAGGACTCTCTCAAACGGAATCCGATGATTTGCTCCGACTCCTGCAAGCCTATGTCACTCGGCTGGAAAATACGGTTCGCTGGCGGTGGCAGGAAGGCGATGTGGCGTTCTGGGATAACCGCGCAACCCAACACTATGCCATTGATGATTTTGGCAAACAACTGCGTCGCGTTCAGCGAGTCACTTTGGTCGGTGATTTCCCCATTGGTATCGACGGCAGACGCAGTGAAGCGATCAAAGGAGATTCTGCCGTTTATCTTCAGGGCATTATTTCGTAGTTTCCCGAAGCAATAATCGCCTTTTCAACACCACAACAGGTCCAACATTCGCTGCCATCTGGACAACAGTAGGTTTAGGACTACTCTGGCAGTTCAATTTATGGCCCTTCAATGGTCTGAGTCAACCGACGAAAGGGATCGTCACGTCGATCGCCAGCTTAGCCATTTCTATATTTCTCTATGCCATCACAGAAGCAATCTTTGGTCGAGAAAATATTGTCCAAGGGCTTTACTGGTGGTTCAACATTCTCTGGGTTCAAGTCTTTTTAATGGCTCCAGGTCTGTATGACGGAATTGGACTCTGGCAGGATAAGCCGAAGAGAGTTTAGTGAGCGGGATCAGGCTGCATTAGTTTCCTAGCAGCGATCAGATTGCAAATCTTCAGCAGCAATCTTCGCAATTCCAAAACCGATCTGCTCACAGCAGTTTCATCTACGAGTTTTCTCAATCATTGAGAAAGCGGTCTCGCTTCAGTCGCTTTGCATAACCTGTAGGAGATTTTTACAATGCCTAACGTTCTGACGATTTCCGGTAGTCCAACTCATCCTTCCCGCACCTATGGGCTGGCGGAATATGCTAATTCCCTGTTACAGCAGCAGGGCTTTCACACCGATACCATTTCAGTTCGCGATTTTTCTCAGGAAGCACTCGTTTACGGACAGTACAATAGTCCGGCACTGGAACCCGTTAATGCGCTGCTGTCCCAGGCTCACGGGATTATTATTGCCACACCGATCTACAAAGCCTCCTATACGGGATTGCTCAAGTCATTTTTCGATTTGCTGCCGCAGCGAGCTTTTGAAGGCAAAGTGGTTTTGCCGATCGCAACGGGAGGAACAATCGCCCACTTGTTAGCGGTGGATTATGCCTTGAAACCCGTGCTGTTTGAACTGAAGGCGCGGCATATTTTGGGGGGTGTCTACGCTGTTGATAAGCAGCTTCAGCTTCAAGCGGATCAAACGGTTCAGGTGGATGAGGAAACCGACCAGCGATTGAAGCATTCTCTAAATGATTTTGTTGAAGCAATCAATCTGCGTCAGGGTCTATCCAACGGCAAAGCCTTTGCAGAAGTGAGCCACTAAATTCTGCTGCGCGTATAAACAAATAATGCTGAGGTAGGTGATCGATCTTCCACAAGTTGACCTCCCACAAAATAATTCCTCTCATCATTCAAGCTCTACGTTTGTTATGTCTAAATCATCACCCAATCATTCCTCGATTCCTTCAATCGATCGCCTCTCAAGCGATATCAGTCCATTTTCATTTGATTCTGTGTCTAGCGCGATCGCGGCACTTCAAGCAGGTAAAGCCATCATCGTTGTGGATGATGAAGATCGCGAAAACGAAGGCGATTTGATTTGCGCCGCTGAGTTTGCCACGCCTGCAATGATCAACTTTATGGCAACCCAGGCACGGGGCTTAATCTGTCTAGCAATGACGGGCGATCGGCTCGACCAGCTTGATTTGCCGCCGATGGTGCAAAGCAACACAGATGCCCACCAAACAGCATTTACCGTTAGTATTGATGCCGCACCGCATCTGGGGGGTTCAACGGGAATTTCCGCCAGCGATCGATCGCGCACGATTCAGGTTGCCCTTGATCCTGCTACTCGTCCCCAGGATTTGAGACGACCCGGACATATTTTTCCGCTGCGGGCACAGGCAGGCGGTGTCCTTAAACGGGCAGGGCACACGGAAGCAGCTGTGGATCTAGCGCGACTGGCAGGACTCCATCCTGCTGGCGTGATTTGCGAAATTCAAAACCCAAACGGTTCAATGGCGCGACTGCCGGAACTGCAAGCTTACGCGAAAACTCATCATCTCGGAATCATCAGCATTGCGGATCTGATTCGCTATCGTCTTCAGTTCGATCGCTTTGTAACCCGTGAAGCCGTTGCGGAGTTACCCACTCAGTTTGGCCACTTTCAAATTTATGGCTACCGCAATGCCCTAAATGGTTCGGAAGCTACGGCGATCGTCAAAGGGAATCCAGAGGAGTTTGAGCATCAGGCTCCACTGGTTCGCGTTCATTCAGAATGTCTGACTGGAGATGCCTTCGGTTCGCTGCGGTGCGACTGTCGCGAACAGCTTCTTACAGCCCTGCAAATGATTGAAGCGGCAAGACAGGGCGTGGTGGTCTATCTACGTCAGGAAGGCAGGGGTATTGGTTTAGTGAACAAACTCAAAGCCTATTCGCTTCAGGATAAAGGACTCGATACCGTTGCAGCTAATGAACGGCTGGGATTTCAGGCAGACCTTCGCAACTATGGCGTTGGCGCACAAATTCTCAAAGATTTAGGGCTACAGAATATCCGCCTGCTCACAAATAATCCCCGTAAGGTAGTGAGCCTGGATGGCTGGGGACTGGCGATCGTCGAACGTGTTCCACTCGAAATTTCAGCAAACCCTTATAGTGCAGCTTACCTGACCACCAAGGCACAAAAACTGGGGCATCTTCTGAGTCTTGCATTCTAATGAACTCGATAGGACTTCAGGCGCATTAATCCTAGATTCAGTGAACTTGGGATCGCTGTACCTGCGGAGAGAAAAGTGTACGCTAAACTCAGGAAGCTTGATAGGGCTGAGTTGGTAGTGTTCTGGACCTGTGGAAGGACTTAGACGGGAAGCCCGAACTCATAGCGGTTTATAAATAACCCAATCACAATGTCATGCATCCACTCCGACTTCGAAAAACAAATCGTCTTGCGTGTCAATCACTTGATCCGAGTTCGTAACGTTAAGTGCTTCCGTTCAATCTTCTGGGTGTAATGCTTGCCGACTTCATGCTGGTCTTCATCCAGCAACCAAGCATAACCACCCCAACCATCCGTGTAAAACTGTTGAATCTCAAAGGGTATCAGCAACTGCATCAATGATTTCAACGCTGCGTCAGTATGGTCAGCTAACCCATAAGCCAGTACTTTACCACTCGCATGATCAATCGCGTGCCATAACCAGCATTGCTGTTTTTTATTGCTCACAAAGCTCCACATCTCGTCCATTTCTGCCTCATCCACTTGCTGGACAATGACTTCGACCTTCTCAGGTTCAGGCAATTGTTCCAGTAGGGGTTGGTTCACTTGCTTCAGGTGGCGAGACTTTTTTTAACTCTTCAATGACTGTTGTGGGGCTAATGCTTAGCACCCGAGCCGTGTCCCGAATGCCACTGCCGTTGACTGCCATATCGGCAATTTGTTGTTTCACTTCTGGCAGGTAGCCCCGGTAAGAGTAATCTCGAATAAAGGTGCTGCGGGAACAATCGGCATTGCGACACTTGTAGCGTTGTTTGCCCTCGGAGGATTTGCCACGTTTGACCCCATCAGAGCTACTACAAGCAGGACAAAGAACAGGCTCTAGAACCATAGGAGCATGAGGGAATAGACGTAGGAACTATTCTCCCTTACTTCCACAGGTCTAGAACACTACCCAGAAGCACTAGCAATTCTATAATTGAAGAATGCAAAAGCTCACCATCACCCGGCCTGACGACTGGCATCTCCATCTACGCGACGGCGCGGCGTTGAAAGCGGTTCTGCCGCACACGGTACGTCAGTTTGCCCGCGCGATTATCATGCCAAATTTGAAACCTCCAGTACGCTCGATAGCTGATGCCGCAGCCTATCGCGATCGCATCCTTGCAGCAGTTCCAGCGGGTCAACAGTTCGAGCCACTGATGACGCTCTACCTTACTGACAACACAAGTCCCGAAGAAATTATCGCAGCGAAAGCAGCTCAGTTTGTCAAAGCGGTCAAGTATTACCCCGCTGGGGCAACAACCAATTCAGATTTGGGGGTGACGGACATTCGCAAGTGCGATCGCGTTTTTGAAGCGATGCAGCAGGTAGACCTGCCTTTACTCCTGCACGGAGAAGTGACCGATCACGATGTTGATATGTTCGATCGCGAGAAGGTATTTATCGAGCGACATTTGCTCCCGCTCAAGCAACGATTTCCCAGCCTGCGCGTAGTGCTTGAACACATTACCACCTCAGATGCGGTGCAGTATGTCCTATCTGCACACAACATTGCTGCAACAATCACGCCACAACATTTGTTATTTAACCGCAACAGTCTATTTCAAGGTGGCATTCGCCCCCATTTTTATTGCCTGCCAATTTTGAAACGAGAGGAGCATCGCTCGGCGCTTTTGCAAGCAGCAACCTCTGGTAATCCTAAGTTTTTTCTAGGCACCGATAGCGCCCCCCATCCTCGGAATAGCAAAGAAAGTTTCTGTGGCTGTGCGGGTTGCTATTCGGCTCTGCACGCCATGGAGTTGTACACAGAAGCGTTTGAGATTGCCGATGCTCTTGATAAACTTGAAGCTTTCGCCAGCTTCTATGGACCAGATTTTTATCAACTTCCACGTAATACTGAACACATCACTTTGACCAAAACGACATGGTGTGTTCCTGATGAAGTTCCATTCACGGAATCCGGACTTGTGCCCTTACGAGCAGGTCAAGAAATGACTTGGCAAATGGCTTGACCCCAGCCTGAGAGCAGTGAATTGATTTAGATAATTGTGTTATCAACACGCTATGCCTTGATAATTGAAGGTTAAAAGGCTTATCCAGGACGCTTTACTGCGCGAAAAGGAACCATTTTAGAGAAGATTAACGACTCAAATCAGCGGCGGCAGACAAACTTGAACTCAGCACCAGCAACTCTCAACCCTCCGCTGCACTGAGGTTGTGTGCGATTCGTTCATCCCAAATGGATAGCAATATTCAGGGACGGATGGCAAGGAACGGAGGATACCGAACCTTGACAACTTGATTACTGTGAGGGTGCAAGTCCCTCTCCCCAGATGCAAGGGGTGACAGCATCATCTCTACGGTAGCGACTGGTCATCAAGCCGTAAAGCGAGATGAAAAAGCGGTCGCTGAAAGCCTCATTCAGTTATCCCGTTGAGCAGGAATCTATGGATAGCGAAAGCAAAGGTGTGTCTGAACTGCCGTGAGTGCAACCCAGCCAAATCAGGCTGATAGGCTGGAGCCAAAAGGCAAAGGATAGGGGCGGGCGTTTACAATTGCGACCCGTATGCATCCCGGTTGTGTCGCAAAAACAGCCGCTGGTAAGGTAGACAAGCCCCGTTATGCCTTCTCGCCCTCCGATGGCTACTGCTGCTCTGTTCAAGTGGCGGCATTTCTTGCCTGAAATT
>NZ_JACJOR010000205.1:0-2778 GCF_014695615.1 Leptolyngbya sp. FACHB-711 | reverse complement strand
TCTAAGAGTGCTTTCGCTAAATTTAGAAATTACGGGTGGGGCAGTGGGAATTTTCGGCATTCCGCAGCCTTTCTCTACACAAATCGGCTATTTGTGGATTGCTTTACCTTTGCTGTTGCTAAGCATGGTATTTCTCCATCGGCTGGAGCGAATTGAAACTGGGCGAGTCATGCGGGCAATTCGCGAAGATGAGTTAGCTGCTGCCACAGTGGGCATTAATCCGACACGCTATAAAGTTCTTTCCTTTACCTTGGGAGCAGTTTTAGCAGGAGTTGTGGGAGCGGTTAGTGCCCATTTTTTGAATACCTGGAATGCGAGGCAGGGTACATTTGATGCCAGTATTGTTTACCTTGCGTTTGTATTAAGCGGCGGGTCAAGAACTTTTGTGGGTCCGGTTGTGGGCGGCATGGTGCTGACTGCTTTACCCGAAGTGCTGAGGGCGATCGGCGGCATTGCAGGCTTACCTGCTTGGCTAACAGATTTTTTGCAAGATGGTCGGCTGATTCTCTATGGATTACTCATTGTTCTCAGCAGCATTTTTTATCCACAGGGCATTATCACGCCAGAATTGTTGAAGCAAATTGGTGGCAGATTTAAGCGTGAAAAAAAGCCAATTAAAGCAGAATTTTGAAATGCCTGTAAGAAGATGTTTAAAGCGTGATAGCTCACTCAAACCGCTCCCATAATTTCTCTAATTTAACAATCTCTCTACTTTAAAGGGGACTCAGCCTTTTACGAACTTCAAAGTTCTCTAGCATTGGAGAATTGAGGGGCAATACAAGATCTTCTACTACTCCTCAAACAACCTTCAAAAATAAATTATTCCAAGACAAATCATTCCAAGACAAATCATTCCAAAACAGACTGAAAAGACACGAGCGCAAATCCTTTATCCTCACTCAGATACCCGATCGCCTCTCTCCCAATCCCCATTAAAACAATGGTTTCCGAAACGTCTTTCCTTCTTGAAATTCAGCAGATTACTCGACGATTCAGTGGTTTAGTTGCGGTGAATAATGTATCGTTTGGCATTCAGCAAGGCGAAATTTTTGGGTTGATTGGTCCGAATGGAGCCGGGAAAACGACTTTGTTTAACGTGATCACGGGCTTAATTCCGCCTTCGAGTGGACAGCTTTTTTATCAGGGACGATCGATCGTCCGTCAGCGTCCGCACCAAATTGCCCGCCGGGGAATTGCTCGCACGTTTCAAAATTTGCGGCTATTTGGCAATCTTTCAGTGCTGGAAAACGTCGCCATTGCCCGCTATCTGCATACCAATGCGAATCTGATGCAGTCGATCGTCGGAATGCCTAAAGCGATCGCTGAAGAGCAGGAAACTCAGCTCAAAGCGTTTTCTCTGCTGGAGTTGGTGGGGTTAGCAGACAAGGCACAGCAAACTGCCCGAAATCTAGCGTATGGCGACCAGCGACGACTAGAACTCGCCCGCGCCCTTGCCGTCGAACCTCAGCTTTTGCTGCTCGACGAGCCTGCTGCCGGAATGAACACGAACGAAAAGGGTGGACTGAGCGATCTGATTCGGGAGATTCGCGATCGATTCAATCTGACCGTGCTGCTGATCGAACATCATGTGCCCCTAGTGATGGGACTCTGCGATCGAATTGCGGTGCTCGACTTTGGACAGCTCATTGCTTTGGGCAACCCTGAAGCGGTGCGAAATGATCCGGCAGTGATCACGGCTTATCTGGGTGAATAGCGTTTGGCGTTGAGATGGGGCGATTGAAAAACGGGGCAATCAGAAATCAATATGGCAAAATCACTGCTGCAAATCCAAAATTTATCCGTGAACTATGGTGCAGTTCAGGCATTGCAAGATCTGACGCTGGATGTTGCCGAGGGCGAAATTGTCACCCTAATCGGCGCAAACGGAGCGGGCAAAAGTACAACACTGCGGGCGATCTCGCGATTGGTCGATCCGGTTCGTGGACAGATTTTCTATCGCGGACAGGCGATCACTCGTCTCGCACCCAGTCAGATGGTGAAGCTTGGCATTGCCCACAGCCCGGAAGGACGGCGAGTTCTGGCACGACAGACTGTACTCACAAATTTAGAACTGGGTGCATTCACACGAAACGATCGCCTCGGCATCAAATCGGATATCGAGAAACAGTTTCTCACCTTTCCGCGACTGGGCGAACGACGCAATCAGCTTGCCGGAACTCTGAGCGGCGGGGAACAGCAAATGCTAGCGATCGCCCGTGCCCTGATGAGCCGTCCCCGTCTGCTGCTGCTGGATGAGCCGAGCTTAGGACTCGCGCCGCAAATCGTCCGAGAAATTTTTTCGGTGATTCGTCAGCTTCGTGATGCTGGAGTCACGGTTTTGCTGGTCGAACAAAACGCAAACCTGGCACTGCAAACCGCCGATCGGGTCTATGTGCTGGAAGCAGGGCAGATGACGTTGACTAGCGACGCCTCGAAGTTATTGAGCGATGAGCGAATTCGCAAAGCTTATTTGGGATAGTGAGCAAAATTCTAGTGCTTTCCCAAACAAGCCATTAATCCTCTCCCAGTTTCAGCAGTTTCTCATCAATCTGGCGAAGCTGATCTTTTGCAGTGTCATCGGTCAAAATACCCCGACGAACGGCTTCCGCCAATGCGCCCTTTTCAACCAGCAATAAGCGACGGTGAATTCCGTTCAGGCGTGAAGATTGTCCTTTTCCGGTGGCAACGTCGATCGCCCACTGGTTATACAGATCGCGCAACGCTCTCTCGGCTTTCACAATTTGTACCTGATAGCTCGATCGCATTTCCTCATAAATC
>NZ_JACJOR010000204.1:0-14986 GCF_014695615.1 Leptolyngbya sp. FACHB-711 | reverse complement strand
GACTCCACCGCTTCGGTCTGGGCAGAGGCTGGAGCGGGTTGGGGTGGAGCTGGCGGCACAAATTGCTGCGACGCTGCTTTCACAGGGGGAGAATCGATCGCCGGAGCGGCTTCACGGGTCTCTATCCCGGTTTCGCTGACGCTTTTACTTGAATCAGCCCGGCTGAAATCAAAACCGTTTTCGCCCACCGGAGCCTCGATTCCTCCTGCCGGGGGCTGCGAAGCGATCGACTGCGCCCCTCCCTCCTGAAGCGACAAAAGATATCGGCGCGTTTGCTCCAACACCTGACGCTGCTGCACTGCATCGGCGGACATTATCCAGGGCAACCGGGGAGCCGTTTTGCTAAGCACCTCATCAATTTCCTGGATCAGCGATTCAATTTGCGCTTTCTGAGCAGTCACGGGTTCACTTCCTGTCAAGTAGCAGTCATTGAGGAACGGGATTTTTGTTGCTTCAATCCTAGCGTCAGGGTTCCCCCAGCGTCGCAAACTGTTACGTCAGGGAAAGACTGTGGGTGGATTGTAGCAAGCTTGTCTGAAGAAGTTTTACTAGAAGTGACAGGAAACTCGCAGAAATTGAGTGAGACCGATACAAAAATTAATTTAGAGTGGGGCTAAGTAGGGAGATAAGAAGTGGAGTAGAGAGGCAAAGAATAAATCAGAAATAAGGGAAGGGGAAACAGAATAAACCTCTGTCAAGACAGTAAAGGAAGACGAAGCATTTGCTCGAGAGCTGTGTTTTCCCCTCATCGCCTTATCCCTATATCCCTTATCTCCCCATGCCCTCATCCCCAAAACCAAGATAACCACGTGGAGTAATCATCCAGTTCTCGTGAAGGCAGGTGCTGCGGTTACCGATCAGAACGGTGGTGAGCATATCGATCGCTTCAGGCTTCAGTTCACTTAAAGTCGTCAGCGTAATCTGTTCTTCGGGGCGATAAACCGATCGCACAATCGCAACCGGGGTTTCGGGGGGACGGTGTTGCAAAAAGATTTGCTGGGCGATCGTCATTTGCTGAGTGCGGCTTTGCGATCGGGGATTGTAGAGGGCAGTGACGAAATCGGCTTGGGCAGCAGCAGTCAACCGTTGCTCGATCACAGCCCAGGGGGTGAGCAGATCGCTGAGGCTAATAGCGCAAAAATCGTGCATCAGGGGCGCGCCGACTCTAGAAGCAACGGACTGAAGGGCGGTAATGCCGGGGAAAACCTGCACGTTCGGTGTTTTGCCATCCCAGCCGCCTGCCCTGAGCTGCTCTAGCACCAGACCTGCCATGCCGTAGATGCCGCAGTCACCTGAAGAAATTACGGCAACCGTTAGACCCCATTGTGCCAGGTCGATCGCCCGTTCGGCGCGCTGGCGTTCCTGAGTAATGGGCAGTGTTTCCACAATTTGCCCCGGACGCAAAAGCGATCGCACGAGATCCACATAAAGACCATAGCCAATGACGGCATCTGCCTGGGTAATTGCCGCCTGTGCTGCCGGAGTGATTTGATTGAGCTCACCAGGACCGATGCCTACGAGCCAGAGTTGTCCGGTACGCCCGACATATTCTCGTTCTGCCTGGGCGATCGCAACAGTGACTGCTCCAGGCTGTCCTTCCTGACGCACAACCTTTTTGGTGACGCGCAGCCGCTCGACAGGTTGAGCAGAATCCGAAAGACCTTCACTGGCGAGAATTGCCGCTGCTTCAGACACGCTGGGCGTTCCCACTTCGGCATCCACGATCGCAGAAGGCGTTGGAACCTCGATCGATCGCAGGGCTTCGGCAGAAAAACAGCGCAGTGCCCACTGGCGATCGCAGCACAGTTCCAGAATGCCTGCTTCGTCGGATTTGAGATCGATTGTGGCAATTCCGGCGATCGAGCCTTCTGCCAGATGCGCTGCACGACAAGCTTCCTGAATCGCAAACTCAATCAGCGATCGAGAAGTCCCCCGCTCACAGCCCACGCCCACCCACAGCACACGCGGATGCCACTGCACCTTGGGAAAATCTGACTCTGGGGCAAAGCGTCGCTGAATCGGACTGATCCAGATGCGCCCGTCTGGGCGTTCTCCTGCCCGATCGCTGGCTTCAAACACAAACGGATGTCCCTCTGGAAGCTGCTGCCATAGCGTTGAGCCTGCCTCCTGGATCACCTGCACCCGTCCCTGACGCGCGACTGCCGCACTGATACCCGTCCAGTCACCGCTGCCTTTCTGCCAGCCAAAGGGCAAACCCAGCACATCCACCCCCGGCAGATTAAGATCGGTTGCGCCCCCGGTCAGAATCGGCGCTGCCTGAAGCAAAGGCGCGATCGTCCGCGTCAGGCGATCGGCTCCGCCCTGATGCCCCCCGCTGAGGCTAATGACATGGCCTGCCCCATCAACCACCACCACTGCCGGGTCACGGGTTTTGTCCTGCACCAACGGCGCAATCAAGCGCACTACTGCCCCGATCGCCAGATAAAATACCAGCGCTCCATGCGTTTGCCACAGCAGCGGCAGCATTTCCCGCAGCGACTCTCCATAGGATTTCACAAACGGCGAATTTGTCTCACTCGCCAACCCCGGAGTAACGTAAAGCGTCACTTCCCCCGTTTCCCATAGCGGCTTGAGTCTCTGAACCGCCTGCGGGGTGGTGGCAACAGCAGCAATCGGAGCAAATTGTTTTAGGAGGGGCGATCGATCGGTCACAGTTCTATCGAGAGAGCTAACCGAACCATTGAAACACAAGAACTCTCTATTCTGCTCAACGATTACCGCTTTGGGAAACAGCGAAGCGATCGACCTGCACTCCCCCCAACCCCTCACCTACCTACCTACTCTCTAAAACCTCCGCCCCAACAACCGCTGCTTCACCCCATCTGCAATCTTCTGCCCCAAATACTCAGGAATCAAATTCTCGTTCGGACCCAAAAGGTAGAGAATCAGGCGAGTCCGCCCCCGCCAGACCAATAAATTTGCATTTACCACCAGCAGATCTTCCTGCCAGATGGCGTACATCACCTTATAAAAAAGCCCGGGCTGGTTGTCTGCCTCGATCAGCAAGGCAGGCAGGTGGAACACCGGATCGACATAAAACTCGGTTTCGACCTGCTCCAAGCCTGCATCCAGGTTGAACTCAACCGCCAGCATTTCTTCAACTTCAAACCGCCCTGCCAGCGTTTCGCGGATTGCCCGACTGACGTTTTCTGCGGTTTTGTCGGTGAGGGCTTTGCCGCCTCGCGAAATCACCAGCTTGATAAAAACCAGCATGGGCGGATCAACCTGCCCATAGAGACTAAGGCTATGAATTGTCAGCCCATACGCCGCCAGGACACCAAAAATATCGCTCAGCAAAAAGGATTGATTGCGGTAGGCAAAATGCAGCGCGCTTTTACTTCCTTCTGGGCTGAGCTCGATCACTGCCTGCCGAGTTTTAAACAACTGGTAGGCAAGCCGCAAATTTTGAAGCTGGATCTCACTGCTGACAAACTGCTCATAAAACTGAGGAAACGATCGATTAAATCGCTTTAAGAGTTCTAGGGTGGACGACTTTAAACCCGGAGCCATACCGTTTGGTTGAGAGTAGTGAATCACAAAAAACAGCAATCGCGGTATGGATAGACGCACGAATTGCCCCAGCTTTATCTTCTGATCCCAGCGTTCCCGGATTCCTGAAGATTTATTCAGACCGATCGCCCAGACACGAATGGAATCTAAAGATACGCACTATACTAACTATTACTGCGATCAAACCTGTACTACTTTCACCGCGCTTACATGGGTTTCTGGAAAAGCCTGTTTAGCACTTCTGACGCTGCCTCATCACAACCCACTGAAATAGAAGGACAGGGAACGCCCGGTGTCATGATTGGCAATTCCCGCGTTTTTTTTAGCACCGATCGAGAAATCGACCTGTACGAACTCGAAGAACTTTGTGATGCGGTGGGCTGGTCTCGCCGTCCCCTTCGTAAAGTCAAAAAAGCAATTCAGCACAGCTTCCTTGTGGTTTCCATGTGGGAGCAGCGCGGCGCACAAAAACGGTTAGTCGGATTTGCACGGGCAACTTCAGACCACGCCTTCAACGCCACAATCTGGGATGTGGTCGTCCACCCTGACTTTCAGGGCAAGGGGCTGGGCAAGGCACTGATGCGCCAGATGATCAAAAAACTGCGGAGCGAAGACATCAGCAACATTACCCTGTTTGCCGACCCCCATGTGGTTGAGTTCTACCGGGGTTTGGGCTTTATGTCTGACCCGGAAGGCATCAAGGGGATGTTCTGGTATCCCGACTAGGCGCGGACTAAGCGCGATTGGGCTTCGCGAACTGCTTTGCTTGCTCGATCCAGGTCGAAAGCTGTCCCAAAGAGGGACAAAGATCCTGTCGCCGCAGATTTGCGACCTGGAGCCGCATAATTAGCCGCTGCAATCGGGGAAGGGGCATTTCGGCAAGCTGATCGACCGAGCTAATGCCTGCATGAAGCAGCAAGCCGCAAAACTGACAGCCGATCGCCGGAATTCTCGACAAATCTGCCAGGGCTGCCCATTTATTGACGTGCTGAAGATGAATTTGCAGGCGCGTGGCAAGCTCCTGTCGTTGTCTGGGGGTGCGGGTCTGCTGAAAAAGCTGGCGCGTGGTTTCAATGCCTTGCGCTTGCAGGTGCGAGCAATTTTCGGCGCTGAGTCCGGGAAGCTGATCGATCGCCCAATCACTTGCGCGTCCGGGGCGAAAAGGAGAAGGAATCATGGCTTAAAAATTTAAGGAGATGGGGGTTGAGAACCGTCGGGCGGCAGATCGGGATCAGAAATTGTAATACTGACCGTAAAGCTAGTTGCAGTGGGAGACAGGACATCGACTTGATAAGCCCCTGCTTCAGTGATTCGTCCCTGCCAATTCACAATTCGTTCCGCATCGGGGATGGGTTGACCATTTGGATAACGAATATTTAGTGTGACAGCGATCCCGTCTACGACCGCCGCACTTAGCACCTGTCCGGGCTGTACTTCCACAACATAGCGTTTAATCACCGCTTCACTCGCCCGATCGCTTAGAGTCAGCGGAGTGCCTACCGTCGGATTCACCGGAATCGTTTCGATCGTTGGCTCAACCGGAGAAGGACTGGGCGAGGGACTGGGCGAAGGTTCGGGAGCGGGAACGGGCTGAAGGCTGAGATTGAGCTTGAAGTTACTTTGAGCTACACCCTGCACCGGACTGAGCTGCACCGCATATTCCCCGCTCACCGGAAGGCTGCCCTGCCAGGACAACACACGATCAGCGCGATCGTCTGCGGGTTGGCGATCGGGAGCCAGGACACTGAGCAGCATTCCCTCGCCTTCCAGAGCCGCCGTGAGAGCTTGCCCCTGCTCTGCCGGAAACAGATAGGTCGCGACATCGTTTGCCTTCAGGTTGCCCTCTAGCACACGGGTTTCGCCTGTAGCCGGTAGCTCAATGCGCTGGCTATATTCCACCGGAGTCGGGCTGGGCGTGGGAGTAGCAGTGGGTGAGGCGGTCGCCGTAGGGGCAATGGTCGGCGATGGCTGTGGCGGCTGAGAGCTGTTGAGAACCGCACTGACGATCGCCCAGGCAGCAATTCCGGTCACGGTTGCCAGCGCTAGCCCCATGCCAATCAGCGCGAGGGGATTTTCCCAGGCAGAAGACCCGACAGGCTGCGGAATCGCTCGTCCACCCCGGTTTGGCTGCGGTGCAGCAGTTTGATAATTGGAGGTTTGATAGTTGGTGGTGGGTTCCAGGGGGCGACCAACGGCGATCGTGCGAACCTGAGAAACGTTTGGAGCGGGGGGCGGGGTTGGGGTGGCAGGCTGGGTGGGGCGATAGGTAGGGGGAGTTGGGACAGAGGGGGGTGAGGGAGGGCTGCTTTGTGGAGGGGGAGTCGAGAGGGTCGAGGGTTGAATTACGGTTGCGGGGTTGGCGAACGTCTGGAGTGCCTGGGCGACTTCGGCGGCAGACTGGTAGCGATCGCCCGGTCGATAGCTCAGCATCCGGTTAATGATCTGCACTAAGCCGGGACTCACTTTTGCCCAGGGTTGCCAGTTCCAGGCAAGGGTGCGATCGTCAAACAAATCCTGCGGTTCGCGTCCGGTCAGCAGCACGACAGAGGTGACTGCCAGCGCATAGAGATCGCTGCTGGGATAGGCGCGTCCGGTCTGCATTTGCTCGATCGGTGCATAGCCCAGTTTGCCCACCGTCGTCGGCGAAACGGTTTCGGCGGCTTGCTCTAGTGCCTGAACGCGGGTGACGATTTCTTTCACCACGCCAAAATCGATCAGCACGGGCAGCCCATCCGTCTGACGCAGAATAATATTATCGGGCGCAATGTCCCGATGAATAATGCCTTTGCTGTGAATATGAGCCAGCACGGGCAGCAGATTCAAAATGAGCTGAAGCACTTCTGCTTCTGAAAAAGCTCTACCCTGAGCGCGGCGATCGCTGAGCAGGGTGCGATAAGTCTTGCCATCCACATAGTCTTGCACGAGAAACAGCCGCGCATTTTCCTCAAAGGTGGCGCGAAACTGCGGAATCTGAGGATGGCTGATTTGATAGAGAATCGCCGCCTCGCGCTGAAACAGCTCCTTTGACTTACTGAGGGCGTAGTCGCTGCCGTGGGGTGCAATAAATTCTTTCAGGGCACAGCGTTCGTTAAATCGTCCCTGATCTTCTGCTAGATAGGTACGTCCAAAGCCGCCCTGTCCCAAAATGCTGAGGACGCGATAGCGATTTTGTAAAACAGTTCCAGCCGAGATCGGGAGCTGCATGACCGAGGACTCACCCCTTAACCGAGAGTAGCCATTTACCAGGCGTGATCAGTCGATAACAGAACAGAGAAATCCGTATCGAGGCATCTCATCATAGCAAAAGAAACTTCTGGGTGCTGCTCCGCGTCAGATTCCAGGATAAGCCGCAACCAAGACAGCTCGACGTGGTAAACTTTGCGAGTCTTAAAGTCTGAAGGCTGATATTAAGCCCCAGCGTTTTATCCCTGTTTATCTCTGTGTTTCGGGTCTGCATCTTTCCGGTCGGCGGAAGTGACGCAGTCCGATCGTTCACCCCACTCATTGATTCCCAGAAAGATGCCTGTATCTCGCTTTTCTTCCAATCGTGCCCCCCTGATCCAAGATGCCGATGCGGAGACGCTTGCTAGACTGCCCGCCGCAGAGGATCTGCTGAGCGATGAGGAGCGCGATCTGCTTGTCGCCCAACCCCTGGCAACGAAACCTCCCAGCCCTCCCGGTATTACTCTGATTGGAACCCAACGTGACGATGTACTGCGCGGTAGTGACAACGCCGATCGCATTGAAGGACGGGCAGGCGACGATCGCCTCTTCGGTGAAGGCTCGGATGATGAGCTGCTCGGAGGCACTGACAACGATCGCATTTTTGGTGGACGGCGGGACGATCGCCTCTCTGGCGAAGCTGGACGCGATCGGCTGGTGGGCAATCAGGGAGACGATCAGCTCCTGGGCGGCAGCGATGCAGATGATCTGCGCGGCAATGCGGGCAATGATTTGCTGCAAGGCGGAACGAGTCCCGATACCCTATCTGGAGGGAGGGGCAGCGATCGACTGTTTGGGCAGGGCGCGAGAGATGTGCTGCTGGGCGGACGCGGTGATGACCTGATCGTGGGCGGACTGGAACGCGATCGCATGAGTGGCGGCGGTGGAAGCAATCGCTTTGCTTACAATTCATTCGAGGATCGGGGCGATACGATCGTGGATTTCGATCGCCGTCGCGATGTGCTGGATCTGAGCCGTCTGTTCCAGGGCGACGATTTCACCAGCTCTGATAAATTTGAGGACTATGTAATTGTCGTGCTCGAGGATGAGGATGTCACAATCATCCGGGTGGACGCAGACGGCAATGGCAGCGACGCACCCTTCAAAACGCTGGTAACGCTGGAGAACGTGGAGTTTGATGATATCGAGCGGCGGAATTTCGTGTTTTAGGGAACTGCACTTTAATGCTCGTTAACTCTAATGCTCATTAACTTTAATCCTGATTGAATTTAATGGGCAATTTGTACCCTGATTGCAGACTTAAGCGTTGATCAACCGTGATCGCTCCTGAATTTCATCAAGCGTTGCGCTGGGAATGGCGCGAATGAGCTGGCGGGTGTAGTCGCGGGTCGGGCTAGTATAGATTTGGTCAGCCGTGCCAATTTCTTCGATCTTGCCCTGGTTCATCACCATAATGCGATCGCTCACGAACTTGACCACGCTCAGATCGTGCGAAATAAAAATGTAGGTCAATCCAAAATCTTGCTGAAGGTCTTTGAGCAGGTTAAGCACCTGTGCCTGCACCGAGACATCCAGCGCAGAAACCGACTCGTCGCAGATAATAAAGCGTGGATTGCAGGTGAGCGTCCGGGCAATGCAGATCCGCTGCTGCTGTCCGCCGGAAAACTCGTGGGGCATTCGGCTCATTGCGCTTTCGTCTAAGCCGACTCGTTCCAGGAGAGCTACCGCTTTTTGGTAACGTTCCTGATGGCTATGACCGATATGGTGAATCATCATCGGTTCAATCAGGGCAGAGCCAATACTCTGGCGCGGGTCCATTGAGCCGTAGGGGTTCTGGAAAACAATTTGCATTTCCTGGCGCAGTTTTCGCAGCTCGGACTCGTTGAGCTGAAACACCGATTTGCCGTCAAACATTACTTCGCCTGCGGTCGGTTCTACTAAGCGCAAAAGAACACGGCTCAGCGTCGATTTACCGCAGCCCGACTCGCCGACTAAACCGAGCGTTTCCCCCGGATATACATCAAAGCTGACATCATCGACTGCATTAAAGAAAGTCTTGCGACCAAACAAGCCTGATCGCACCGGATAACTTTTGCTTAAATGGTGGACAGACAGCAGGGGCAATCGCTGAATTAATTGCTGATAGCGATCGGCTTGCTCGGCAGCAGAGACAGGCGTAAAGCGCGGATTATTATCGATGACGCTGCGCGGCCGGGGTTCAATTTGAACTGTGCCCTCTGGAGTCGCTTTTACCTGCATAAAATCAGAAACCGTGGGCAGCCGATGCAGGCGACATTCGGGCGTGGGGCGACAATTGAGTAAGCCTTTGGTGTACGGGTGCTGAGGCTGGGCAAACAAATTGTAGGCGTTAGCGACTTCCACCACCTTGCCGCGATACATCACGACGACGCGATCGGCAACTTCAGACACCACGCCCATATCATGGGTCACAAACAGCACCGACATCTGACGGTGAGAGCGAATTTCGCGCAGTAGCTCCAGAATTGTTGCTTGAATGGTGACATCCAGTGCAGTTGTGGGTTCGTCTGCGATCAGCAGCGCCGGGTTGCCGCTGAGTGCCATTGCGATCATGACGCGCTGAATTTGTCCGCCCGAAAGCTGGTGCGGATAGCGTTCCATCATCGCTTCGGGTTCCGGCAGCTTCACTTCGCGGAACAGATCGATCGCCTGCCGATGGGCTTCCTCCTCGGAAACAGGACTGTGTAGCCGAATCGCTTCCACCACCTGAGAGCCGCAGGTATAAACCGGGTTGAGCGAAGTCATTGGCTCCTGAAAAATCATGGCTATTTGTCCGCCCCGGTAAGCCCGGCGATCGTCCGGTGGCAAGCTCAACAGATTCACGGGAGCCGCATTTCGATTCGGATTCTGAAACCAGATTTCGCCGCGCAACTGAGCAGTGGGAACCAGTAGCCCCATAATTGCCAGCGACGTGACCGATTTCCCCGACCCTGACTCGCCAACCACGCAAACGGTCTCTCCCGGCATTAGTTGAAAAGAGACATCTTGAACAGCAGGAATCAAATCTTTTTCCTGCCGAAAATCAACAGACAAATTGCGAATATCAAGAATCGGAGTGGACATAGAGATTTAGAGTAAAAGACTTAGAGTAAAAGACAAAATAAACGATTAGACCTGTCAGGAAATCACAAGATTTAATACTCTCTTAACATTAACAAAAGAGCGATTTCGACAGGAATTCTAATCTGCAAGCAGATACAATACTGTTAGAGATCTATCTTTTGAAAGAGATATTTCTCCCTGGTGAATGTGAGATTCTATCGACAAGCCTGAATTCCTTAACCAACCTGCCTTACCAGGAAATTCGCTTACAGTAATAGCCTAACGCAAGCCTAACGCACCAGTTTTCGTTTAATTATTGCTAAAAATTAAGCTGGGTTTGAGCTTACGGCATACTGGTAAAAGCAGATTGAAAGTAAATTGAAAGCAGATTGGATGGGGTGTTGCGATCGTCCCTCAATCGTTCCAGTAAACTGATGCTTTTGTAACAAATTGTCAGTTTAATGGGGCAAGACCTTAAAAAAATATCTGCAATTTAGACTGACGTGAATCGCAGTCGCTACTGTTTTTAGGTGTATCAAATTTTAGGTATATCAAATTTGCTTAGGGTTGCTTAGGTTCGGCTTTGTGTTTTGAGAACGCTTGAGATAATACAACGCCTTTCGGCAGGATTTTACTTTCTATGATTGGGCGACTTAAACGAGGGTGGCTTGCCCTTTTTGCTTTAGCCGCTACCGTGACCGTAACGCTTTCTAACTGCGGGACGGCTCCCCCTCAAACTGCTGCAAATCCGGCTGCGAATCCAGGGGGCAGTCCTGCCGCCGACGCCAGTACGCTTGTGTTTGGCTCGGTTGGTGATCCCGTAACGCTGGAATCGGGCAACATTACCGATGGTTATTCGGTCGTGGTGCAGCAGCAGATCTACGATCGCCTGCTAGATGCCCAACCGGGGACAACCGAGCTGGTTCCGGCACTGGCAACGGAATACTCCGCTTCCCCAGACGGACGCACCTGGACGTTTAAGCTGCGCGAAGGCGTGACTTTCCACGATGGCACTCCCTTTAATGCTGAAGCCGTCCGCGCCAATGTCAATCGCTGGTGGGACGAGCAAGACCCGCTTGGATTCCGCAATGCAGGCAAAACCTTTGAAACCTGGGTCAGCCTGTTTGGCGGATTCAAAGGATCGCCCGATTCACTGCTACAAGACATGAAAGTGGTGGATGACACAACGCTTCAGTTTGTCTTGAAAGAGCCGTTTGCAGCATTTCCCGCAGCGATCGCCTCTGGCTATTTCGGCATTGCCAGCCTGGACGCGATTAAAGCAGCAGGCGCAGACTATGGCATTGCGGGAGCTCCGGCAGTGGGAACGGGTCCGTTTAAGCTAAAAGAATGGCGCACGGGCGATCGGGTGGTTCTAGAAAAGAATCCCAATTACTGGCAGGCAGGCTTACCGAAGGCAAATCAGGTTGTGTTTCGCACCATCAAAGAAGCCTCTTCGCGACTGGCAGAACTTCGGGCAGGCACGATCGACTTTTCCGAAAACCTCTCGCCCCAGCAGCGGCAGGAAATTCAGAGCGATCCCAATCTAAAGGAATTGCGTCGTCCTTCGTTTAACACGGGCTATCTGGCACTCAACCCCAGCTATGAGCCGTTGGCAAAAAAAGAAGTGCGGCAGGCAATCGCGATGGCGATCGATCGCAAGCAGTTAGTGGAGGCGTTCTGGTCGGGTCTGGCAACCACGGACGCACACTTTACGCCCCCCTCAATGCGGGAATTCCAGGATGCTAGCCTGGGCGACTACGAGTACAACCCGGACAAAGCGAAAAAGATGCTGGCAGATGCAGGCTATCCCAACGGCTTTGACCTGGAACTGTGGTATCCCGCGATTAACGGCGCATCCTTTCCCAACCCAAAACCGACTGCCGAAGCAATGGCAGCAGAACTGAGTTCGATCGGCATCCGCGTTCAGCTCAACACCAAAGACTGGGCAGGCTACCTTGCCGATCGCCTTAACCCCCCCGGATATCAGGCGTTCCTGCTGGGCTGGACGGGTGACTACGGCGATCCCGATAACTTCCTTTATCCCCACTTTGGCAAAGGCTCCACAACCGACATCGGCAACTGGAAAAACGATCGCGTCTTCAGCCTGCTGAGCCAGGCACGGACAACCGCCAACACTGCAGATCGGGTAAAGCTGTACGCCGAAGTCGATCGCATTTTGTTTGAGGAAGCGGTGCGGCTGCCGATCGTCCACTCCGAACCGCTGCTAGCACAGCGATCGAACCTGGTTGGCTGGACACCAAGCCCGTTTGGCTCAGAACCCTGGGCGGCAATTACCAAGCAGTAAATTTCACCTGATTTTTTACTTGATAAGGACAAACGCATGATCCAACGATTTAAACGATGGCAGGCAGCATTGATTGTCCTCACGGCTGCCCTGACCGTTACCCTCTCGAACTGCGCGACTCAGCAGCCCACTGCAACTTCTGGCGCAGGCAGCCCAGCAGCCCAAACGTCAGAGGCCAGCACACTGGTCTTCGGCTCAGGCGGTGATCCGGCAAATTTGGAACCGGGCAACATTGAGGACGGCAACTCGATCTATGTGCAGCACCAGATCTACGATCGCCTGCTCGACTACAAACCCGGCACCACCGAGCTGGAACCTGCCCTGGCAACCGAATATGCTTCGCCCGACAACGGCAAAACCTGGACGTTTAAGCTGCGCGAGGGCGTGACTTTCCACGACGGCACTCCGTTGAATGCTGAAGCCGTTCGCTTTAACTTCAATCGCTGGTGGGATCCTCAAGATCCCCAGGGCTTCCGCAACGCAGGCAAAACCTATGCAGTGTGGGAAGGACTATTTGGCGGCTACAAAGGCAGCGATGCCTCGATTCTCAGAGACATCAAGGTTGTGGATGATTCTACAATCCAGTTTGTTCTCAATCAGCCATTTGCCGCCTTTCCGGCAGCGATCGCCTCTGGCTACTTTGGCATTGCCAGCCCGGATGCGATCAAGAAAGCAGGTGCAGACTACGGCATTGCAGGCGCACAGGCAGTCGGCACGGGTCCGTATGTGTTCAAAGAATGGCGCACGGGCGATCGCATTCTGTTGACCCGAAATCCCAACTACTGGAAGTCTGGTTTCCCGAAAGAAGATACTCTTGTCTTTCGCTTTATCAAAGAGCCTTCGGCACGTTTAGCCGAACTGCGCGCAGGCAACATTGACTTCACTGTGGATATCGCGCCGGATCAGCTCAACGAACTAAAATCTGACACCAACCTGACCGAAGTTCGTCGTCCCCCGTTCAACGTCGGCTATCTGGCACTCAACCCCAGCTATGAGCCGTTGGCGAAAAAAGAAGTGCGGCAGGCGATCGCGATGGCAATCAGCAAACAGCCGATCGTCGATGCTTTCTGGTCGGGACTGGCAACCACCGACGCGCATTTCACACCCCCGTCGCTGAAGAACTTCCAGGATGCCAGCCTCAAGGACTTTGAGTATAACCCCGATAAAGCTAAGCAAATGCTCGCCGCCGCAGGCTATCCGAACGGCTTTGATCTGGAACTGTGGTACATGCCTGTGTCTCGCCCTTATTTCCCCACGCCGAAACCGATCGCCGAAGCAATCGCGTCTGACCTGAGTACGCTGGGTATCCGGGTCAAGCTGAATACAAAAGACTGGGCGGCTTATCTAGACGATCGCCTCAAGCCACCGGGCTATCAAGCCTATATGCTGGGCTGGACGGGTGACTACGGCGATCCCGATAACTTCCTCTACTACCACTTCGGCAAAGGCGGCACCAAGGACATCGGCAACTGGCAAAACCCCCAGGTCTTCCGACTCCTCGATCAGGCACGCCAAACCGCAGACCAGACACAGCGGGCTAAACTCTACGGCGAAGCGGAAAAACTCATTGCCGACGAAGCCGTCCGCGTCCCGATCGTTCACTCAGAACCTTTGAACGCTCAGCGAGCGAATGTCAACGGTTGGTCACCGAGTCCACTGGGTTCAGAGTCGTTTGAAACTGTAGAGAAGAGCTAAAGAGGTGAATGGGTGGATGGGTGAATGAGTAGATGGGAGGTGAGGGAGTGAGACATCAGGGAGTTGTGCCGCCCGTATTCCTGGCAATATTGGACAGAACAAAAAGCAACTCAGCCCCACTTAACCTCTACCCCAACCTGCGATCGCATCTAACACTCCATCCAGCCACCCACTCCCCGACCCCTCCACTCACCTAACCTCCCGACCCCTCCACCCTGCTCCCCCAAATGCTCCGCTACATTGCCAAACGCCTCCTCGATCTGTTTCCTGTTCTTTTGGGCATCACGCTCCTCGTCTTCCTCTTCCTTCAGCTCATTCCTGGCGATCCGGCGATCGTTCTTCTGGGTCAACGGGCATCGCCGGATCAGATTGAGGCACTGCGGGAGCGGCTAGGACTGAATCAGCCTTTGCCGGTGCAGTATCTTGCCTTTCTGGGTCGCCTGATTCGGTTTGACCTGGGCAGAAGCATTATTAGCGGCATTCCGATTACTCAGGAAATTGCTACCCGCTTTCCGGCGACGTTTGAGCTGTCGCTCGCGGCGATGATTGTGGCGATCGTCCTCGGCGTTCCGGCGGGAATTATTGCAGCCGTGCGGAAAAATGGCTGGATCGATAACATCGCCATGAGTACATCGCTGTTGGGCGTGTCGATGCCTGTGTACTGGCTGGGGCTGCTGCTGGTGTATCTGTTTGCGGTAAATTTGCAGCTTTTGCCGCCAAGCGGTCGTTTGGGCGTTGCCGTCGATCTTCAGCCAATTACCGGATTTTATTTAATTGACTCGCTGCTGCGGCTCAACTTTCGTGCCTTTAGCGATGTCGTCGCGCATTTAATTCTGCCTGCAATCACGCTAGGCACAATCCCCTTAGCGATTATTGCCCGGATTACCCGCAGTGCCATGCTGGAAGTGCTGTCGCAGGACTACATTCGCACTGCCAGAGCAAAAGGACTCATGGAACGCTGGGTGATCAATAAACACGCGCTAAAAAATGCCCTGCTACCTGTGGTCACGATCGTCGGCTTACAGTTTGGCACTTTGCTCAGCGGCGCAATTCTCACCGAAACGATCTTTTCATGGCCCGGTTTAGGTTCCTGGATTTATAACGGCATTCTCACCCGTGATTATCCGGTTGTTCAGGGAGGCGTTGTGTTTGTGGCGATCGTCTTTGTACTCATTAATCTTTTAGTTGATA
>NZ_JACJOR010000203.1:0-4491 GCF_014695615.1 Leptolyngbya sp. FACHB-711 | reverse complement strand
AGTTGTTCCTTAAAGTAGTCGTTTAAATCAAACTTCCCTAACCATAAGCCTATAACTTCCTTCCACTGAGGTTCAAAAATTCGATATTTGCCATACTTCATAGGTTTATCAATGTGAGTTTGAGGAAGGAAGAAGCTCCAATCGTCGATCGCCAAAGCTGCAAAATACTCCTGAAATGTAGGATGAAAGAAGGCATACGTAGCTTCATGGGGTTTTTCTGATGTGGTTCCAATATAATTAAGCCAACCTAACTGAACGGCTTTATAGAATAAAGACCCTCTTGCATCTGATTTGCCCATTGCTGATATATCCTCAATCTGGCTCTTTCTCAACCTGAATCGACTGTCATGGCTGTCAAGAGCAGTTTTAGCAACTTCGCCAAGTGCTGAGTTTAAAGTATCTCGTTCGGTACGATCGATTTCCACCTCAGAATGTTTTCGTGCTTGTAGGTCATAGTAGTAATCAACAAAAAGTCGATAAAGCTCAGCTTTTGTGTCAGGTAGTTCTCCAATGTGTGATTCCCAAATGTAGCAGAGCAATGATAAACGCAAAGGATTTTTTACAGAGTCGCGAATTCTTTCTTTACCTGGTAGATAAAGTTGCTGGATTAACGCATCCCCTAATTGAGAATCAACTCCATCTCTTGTGAAAAACCGATAAATGTATGCTTCAATCTGATTTCGATATTTGTTAATAGGTGTTTGATAATCAAATGCAAGAGTCCGAAAAACTTTAAATCTAGGTAGTGCATAAACATCCCAGGTGTTCAAACGGCAGGTTAGAACAACCTTGACCCGATCTGCCCATGCTTCTTTTAATTGCTCTCCAATCATTTGGAGAGAATTACCAGTTGTTGTTAGTTCGTCTGCTCCGTCTAATAAAAGCCAAACCTTTCCCGTCTGCAATAAAGCATTGATGCTTGCCTCCCATTCAGAGGACTCAACGCTTCTGGGTTTAGCATTTTTTTTAAGAAGATGGCTTAGAAACTCAAACGTGGGTGATACTCCACATTTACCCAGCGAAATCCAGATTGGAAACATTCCTTTCAGGTAAAGGCGATCGCCTATTTTTTGCAACAGTGTTGTCTTACCTGAACCTGGCTCTCCCGTAATGACCAGACGAGAGTTATCTGAAGTATTGGAGTTACAGATGACCTCACTTAAAAAAATCTCCTCATTATCAAATCGCTTAACGATTTCGTCCTCAACAGGTTGTAATAGCTGAGAACCCTGCTCAACGGAACTTACATCAGAGCGCCGATACTGTTTTTGCTTGCGCTCGATCAGTCCAACAGATATGAATAATTTAGCGGGATCAATACAAACTCCATCCTTTGCCATCAAATATTCAAGAGTTGGAGATTGAATCTGACGATCGAGCATTGCGCGGCATACTTCTTTCCAATAATCATCGGGATAGCCCTCTCCAATTCCATAACCCGCTTCAATTAGCCATTGTGGTAAGCGTTTCCAATCAATCTCACTTTTGTCTGGAAGAAGTTCAAGAATCTGCTGCCTAACACGTCCAGTCAAGGCAGTTTTGACAGTTCCTTTCGTGACAGAGCAGTGTTTCGCAATTTCTCCCTGATCTAATTCGCACAGTATGCCTTTCAGATACTCCCAATTTCTGGGCGTAATTTTTCCTGTCCTTTCCAGGTCAGAGCGGAGCCTGTCCAGATCAAACCTTTGCCTAGCTTGCTCGAAAAGAGGAGGTTGTGACGAAGGTGAAGGCATCGAAAACCCAGAGATTGCGAGAAACACAAGCTGATTCAATGCTAACTGATTGCTAACACTTGAGAGGCGATTCGCAGCGGTCTACCCAGTTAAGTTAGGTTCATTGAGTTGAAAACAGTAATCGATGCAACACTCCACTCCTCAGTCTCCCACAGCCAAAACACAGCCTGTTCAGGTTGTGATTACGAATCCTGGCTCGATCGAGCCTCCCTCAGCTTGGATGCAGTATGGCACTAGCCCCACTGAGATCATCCTTGCAACCGCGATCGTTATCGGCGCGATCGCAGGAGTAATTAGCTCCATAGCCCTCCTGCTCCAGGTTCTTGTACCCGTCATGAAAGGAAACCCATCACGGGGAAGGAAGTAGTGCAGCTTCGAGGTGGCTGGAATCTTTTGGATAAACCAATTGAGAGGGTTCCAGTCATGTCAAATTTCTTGCCTTTCAAGAAGAAGACTCGAAATGCTGACCTTTAAGCTCGAATGTCCACCCTCCGGACTTAAAGCTTTAACCTTTTTGCTAGAAATTTCAACCTCGAAGCCTAAAACTCTGACTCTAGAATTTGGAACTTCAGCCTTTTTACTTCAGTTACAAGGCTCAGAACCTGAAATGCCGAGCAAATTGCTGAGACTTTGAGCCTTCATATCTCTATCGCCAATCTCCAAGAGCAAACAATGAGACTTCCTACCAAACCATTCCTACTCGCTTTCACGCAGTTAAGTCCCTCAATCCCCCCGACCCCCAATCGCCCTCAAACTCTGACACCGCACCTGTTCCTCCACCGTGATCGATCGCCCTTCCAGTAAAGCAACCGCCTCGATCGCCTCGATCAAATATCGGGCTGCCTCTGTGCTGGTGTAACCTCTTCGCTGGGCGATTGCGATCGCTTCTTCGTCTGCCAGTTGGGACTGCTCCAGGCTGCGGCTTTTGCGCCAGATCTGGCTAGCTGCCAGAAACGTGAGTCCAGTGGTTACAACAATGCCTGCGGGGTCAGAACGCAAAAATTCCCAGCCGATCGCCGCAAATCCAACTGCCGTGAGTCCCTGATACAGGCTGGGTTTAAACCAGTCAATCGAGAGTAGCCAGCTTACCTTTTGCAGCAGCAGCAGATCGCGCTGAGGTTGGGTCAGCATTTGCCAGCGGTCAAAGTTGATGGCGATCGGGCGAGATTCGCTCCAGGGCAGTGGAACCTTTGCAGCAATAACTTGCGGCTGATTCGGTTTGCTGACAATTTTGCAGTACATCCGCCCGGAAGCAGGCATCAGGTCAATCAGCCGGTATTGTTCATCGCCTTTTTCATTACCTGAAACAGGAGTTCCTTCCATAGATGCCTTTTCCAAACATCCGCTTATCAAGAGCAGAACTTTTCAACGCAGCGAGCAAAAATTTCAACACCCATTCCCAGAGCCGTCTCATCAAAATCAAATCGGGGGTGATGATGCGGATACGCCAGCCCTTTGCTGAGGTTTGCCGAGCCAAGGAAGAAATAGCAGCCGGGAACTTCCTGCAAAAAGTACGACATATCTTCGCCGCCCATGGTCTGACAGTCGGGCACAATGCCGATCGGCGTTTCTACCACTTCTTCAGCGATCGATCGCACAAGCTGAGCAATGGCGCGATCGTTGATCACAGGCGGATAAAATTCGTCGTAGTCCAGATGATAGGTTGCGCCATGGCTCTGGCAGATACCTGAAATAATTTGCGCCATCCGTTCGCGGAAAAATCCTTTCAGGCTGGGGTCAAAGTAGCGCACGGTTCCGGTCATTCGCGCCGTGTCTGCAATCACGTTGTTGGCATGTCCGGCATGGAGTGATCCAACCGTCACCACTCCGGCTTTGAGCGGATCAACATTGCGAGAGACGATCGTTTGCAGCGCATTCACAATTTGGGCACTAACCACAATGGCATCGATCGTTTGCTGCGGAATTGCGCCATGTCCGCCACGTCCCTGAATCGTGCAGTCAAACAGCTCTACCGCCGCCATGAGTGCCCCTTCCCGAACGCCCACCGTTCCAAGCGGCAGGTTGTTCCACAGGTGCAGCCCAATTACAGCATCAACTTTAGGGTTTTGCAGGACGCCCGCCTGAATCATCGGCTCTGCACCACCTGGACCTTCTTCCGCAGGCTGAAAGATAAACTTCACCGTTCCGGCAAATCGCTCTGGATGCTGCGACAGGTAATAAACCGTGCCAAGGGCGATCGTCGTATGTCCATCATGTCCGCAGGCGTGCATTTTGCCAGGATGCTGCGATCGATAAGCAACTTCGTTTTCTTCCTGAATTGGCAGCGCGTCCATATCTGCCCGAATTGCCAGAACAGGCCCAGGCTGGCTACCCGTGACAGTTGCTACAATGCCTGTTTGAGCAATGCCCGTCTGGTATGCAATGCCCCATTCCTGCAGCTTTTGCGCCACAAACTCCGCCGTGAGCTGCTCCTCAAATCCCAATTCTGGACGCTGATGCAGGGTGCGCCGCCATTCGACTAACTGCGGCTGAAGCGACTGAATTTCAGCGCGAATTCGAGATAAATTGACAGTGAGCGCGGGAAGGGACGTAGAAACCATAATTGCTTAAAAAATATTTCTTTTCTCTAACTTAACCGATCGCAGCAATCGTATGCTTCATCGTTCCCCGAAGAGATAATTGCTCCCTCCTTACATTCTCCTATTCACTCCTCAAGCCTCATCTGCCCTTCATGCCCCTGCCTGCCCTACCCGAAGGCTACCTTTTGCGTCCTGCGGTTGCCGCCGATCGTAGGCAA
>NZ_JACJOR010000202.1:0-20683 GCF_014695615.1 Leptolyngbya sp. FACHB-711 | reverse complement strand
TTAACCGTCTTGTCTCTTAAGTGTTCCTCGAAGAATGTTGAAAGGAATAAATTAACCTTCCCGAAGACTGGGTCGAGCAGCGAAATAAATCTCCGGCGTTGAAGCCTTGCTGAATCTCCTTCTGGCTTAGCCCCACTGATGCCGAGGTAATGTATAGGTCGGTCAACTGAACCCCCCCAAACGCAACGCTAGTGGGACATTGAACGGGCAGCCTGATGCGCTGAAGTTCCTGACCTTGGGGATCAAAGCAGACAATACACCTGCCGCCCCAGAGGGCAGACCACAAGTTTCCCTCAACATCGATCGCCAGTCCATCGGGTTCTACAGCTTCATCGGTGAGATCAATGAATACCCGCCGATTCCAAATCTTGCCCGCTTCTAAATCAAAGTCATAAGCATAGATTTTGTGCAGGGCAGAATCGGTCAGATAAAACGTTGATCCGTCAGGACTCCAGCCTAAGCCATTAGAAATTGTTAGCCCGGTTTCCATCACCTGCAGCGAACCATCTGGATCATAACGATAGAGTTCTGCCTGGGCAGGGGCTTCGCTCACCGAGCCGATCCAAAACCGTCCTTGAGCATCGCATTTGCCGTCATTAAAGCGCGTGTTGGGATGGGGAAATTGAATTTGATACAGCGTTGTGGTTTCGCCTGTTTCCGGGTCGAGCAGCGCAATTCGATCGCCCAATGCCATCAAGATCTGATTGTTGCTTGCGAGGACGATCGCGCTCACTGGGGCATCCAGCTCAAAGAAGCGATCGTGACCTGTTGCCGGGTCGAACTGGTGAACTCGATAATTGTACACATCGACCCAGAAAAGCATCTGGCGATCGGCATCCCACAGCGGACACTCACCCAGCCGGGCACGGGCAGCCAACACATTTTGAACGGTGCTTTGGATAGATTGGCTCATGCAGCAATAAAATAACGTGACCTGTCGAGTTTAAAGGGAAATGCTTGTTTGCCGTTACTTCGATCGGCTATACTCATAGCACTTTCGGATTGGCTTTCCCAAAGTAAGCTAAGATGTAAAACGCGGGCGATTAGCACAGTGGTAGCGCACTTCCTTCACACGGAAGGGGTCACTGGTTCGAATCCAGTATCGCCCATTAAGTAAGAATTTCTGTCACATCAAACAGAATTCGATAAATGGCAGTGGGGCTAAGCTGCTGCAAAATTCGCAAATGAGCTTCGGCATCAGGACGACGACGCAAACGCGCCACAATTTGAGTTTGGGCATTGGGTAGGCAGCGAACCACACACCAAGGATTGAGTTGATTGTAATAAGACATGGCAAATGAGGACGATCGCAGCAAAGACGATCGCATAAAGTTTGTAAGCGAAACTGTGACCAATCGAAACCGAGCAGATTAGGACGAACGCAAATTACCCGTCGATCGACTGGTGCAAAGTATCTGTGAGTGGTTGAAATGGTGAGAAACTATGAAGACGTAGGCGTTGCGACTACTTCACCTACGCTCTCGTTGACTCTTCAATCACTATAAACTGCTTATAGTTCTGAGTCAACTGCTTATATAAGCTGTTTATAAAGCTGTTGCAATGACCGAGGTACAAGAACCAGAAAAGGAGTCACCCCTCAAGAAGCGTCGAGATGAACTGGGCTTGACTCAACGAGATGTTGCAATAGCAATTAACGTATCCGTGCAGACGGTCAGCAATTGGGAAACGGGGCGATTCAAGGAGGTTCGCTTGACGCTACCTCAAGTTAAGGCACTTTGCCGAGTGTTGCAGTGGTCGATCGATGATTTACCGGATGACTTTAGACCGGAAGATTGAAGGGACGATCGTTTCCCTATTCTTCCTCAAAATCGATCGCCCTACACTTTTAATTATTTGAGCGCAGTAGTTCAACGAGTTTACTCCCTTAAGATGTTCCACAGTGCTGTAATTCCATGAGAGACATACTCAGATTCCTGATTTTGATCGATCCATTGTGCAAGGGCGATTGTTGTGGGATTAGGGATAGCAGTAGAACCCAGAGCTTTACCTAATTGTCCCAATGCCCAAACTGCACTAGAACGTACAAGAAAGCCTTCATCCTTGAGCAGGGGCAGCAGAGTAGCCACCACTGATTCTGATGCTTGACCTAGCTCTCCTAACGCCCAAGCTGCACTATAACGTACCCTAGACTCTTCATCCTTGAGCAGGGGCAGCAGAGTAGTCATCACTGATTCTGATGCTTGACCTAATTGTCCCAATGCACTTGCTGCACCAGAACGTACATTGGAGTCTTCATCCTTGAGCAGTAAAATTAATTGCTGCACAGCCTCTTCCGGTTTTCCTAGAGCAGCCCGATATCGGCTCAATCGAACTTTGTCGATCGCTTCACCAACTGCTTCTAATTGCTGTAAAGCTAGTGCTTCATAACCTGTTTCGCTCAAGCTGCACAAAACCTTAAAGACGCGACGCTGAATAACATCAGGAACAAGTGGTGAACGGTTTGCCTCTAGCTCAACTAATCCTTTCAAAATTTCTTGAACCAGGCTTTCGTCTGTAACCTCGATGTTTTCGGCTAAACAGATTCCTGCAAACAGAAGATTGCGGTGCAGCCATTGCTCATAAGGAGTGGGTTGGTTAAAAATCTCCTTCAGTATCTTTGCTGGATTACTGCGTTTCTGCTGCGCGATCAGCAAAAGCAAGACTTCTCGCCAGTGCGGATCGTGAAGGTGATCTTGAATATGTTCCAACACCACCTCAAAGTCTTCTTCCTGTCGATCGCGAATCTCCTGCGTTGTCAAATATTCCTGAAAGGTTTTGTGGACAAACGCATATCGATCGCGCCCCTGCTTGCTGAGAAGTCCGGCTCGATCGCCAATAATCCGGTCTAAAAAGCGTTTTGCCTCGGCTTTGGCTTGGTGTCGATTAACTTTCTTCATCCTCTGAGTATTCATTTCCTGAATATATTGAGCCAACTGATCAAGGAGTTCATCGCGATCGATCAGCGTGCCGCCTTCGTTGTCGCCTGTGCCGCCCTGCGAGTGAATCCAGTATGCCAACCGCTCCATTAACCGCCGCAGATCGTCAAGCTCTAAATATTCCAAAATCTCGTGATTGCTCAGTTCCTTATTCGCATCCCACGATGTGAGCAATGTATTCACAGCTTTGTCATACAGCTTATGGCGTTCCTTCGGCAAAACCGCCTGATAGCGATGAATCAGCGCAATGATCGTGAGCAGCAACGGATTACGCGCCAGTAGTTTGATGCGATCGCTCTCCGCAAGGGCTTTCCTCAGACTTTCTTTTCGTCGTTGTGCCTCTGCTTTTGTGGCAAAGCGGCTCTCATACCAGTGGTCAATAAACGCCTGAATCTGATCGTCGTCAAACGGCAAAATCTCATAGTGCGGAAACTCATCGGTGCGAAAGAAATCGGGTTTATAGCCTGCCGGACGAGAGGTAATAATCGCAGGATTGCGGCGATGGGTTCCCAAAAAGCTCTCAATTCGCTCAACCACCTTATAGCGTCTTGCCTCTTCTGCCACCTCATCCAATCCATCCAGTAAGATCAGTGCTCGCCCATCCTTCAGCCAATGCTCAAAAAACTCTGGCGGCAGTTCAAGCCCTAAATCTGCCTTCACCATCTGTCGTGCATACTGCAAAATATTGATTTCAGGCTGCTTCATCAGATCGCGAATCTTGATTAGAATTGGCAGCCAATCCACCGTTTTGTCTAGCCCTACAAGTTCCGGCTTGCCCTGCGCTAGCATCACTGCACAATAGCTCATTAACGTTGTCTTGCCAGAACCAGGGGCACCCAACAGCACCACTCGCTGAACTTGAGACGGCTTCAATAATTGAGCCGCTGAAATCTTGGGCTGACTGGTCTGCCTGCTGGCAAAGCGCGATCGATTTCGCTGCTCCCAAAGAAGCTGAGCCTGTAAATCTCCCTGGACTTCTAGCGGCAAACCTTGTTCTAAAAAACTGAACTCCGTTTGTGCTTTTCCCTGCACATTGGGCATCACAAAAATTTCAGCTAACTTTTCGGCTCGTTCAATCTCCTGCCCTTCAACTGCAATTCCCGCAAACCGGACATCATCAAAGCAATGAATGAGCTGTTCAAAGTATCTTTCCTTTGCTACCTGGAATTTGAGGTAAGAATTAGTCTGCTCAAAGTAGGTGCTGGTAAATTCTTTGATCCAAGGCATTACTCGGCTTTGAATCAATTCAACATTTTTCTGCTTCGCGACTTGCAAAAACTTCTTTTCCAGAAGGGCATTATCCGGCATTCCTGCCCCTGTTAAAGGTTTCTGTAGCTCTGCCTGAACTCCTGAATCCTGAAAAAACTGATGCAGAAATTTTGGAATAAAATCTGGCTCATATTTAGAGAAAAGACGATGCCCCGGAGGTTGCTTTTCCTCTTGTGCCTGAGCCATCACCATGCCCTCCCGTAGGGCTTTTTCCAATTCAGTCGGGTTGAGCTTGCTATGAACTGCTTTAAATAATGCAGGTGCAGCTTTTATCGCAACCGGACTCAGCAATCTGACAAGGGCAGCAGTTTCAAGAGTCATACAGGGCAAAACTCATGCTTTGAGCCTCATTATGGCTCATCCATCAGGCATGGTGAAAAGACGCAAAGCCAATGCAGTGAATTGCAAAAGCAATGTCACTCATCACAATCCTTCTGTAACCAGCCGCAAAGCCAATGCACCCGATCGCAATCCTTCGGTAACGCCTCACAGTCTTAATGCGATCGATCGCAATCCTTCTGCAACTTAACCTATTCTCAGTACGATCGTTAAACTTCTTGTTTCAATGGGCACATTAAATATGTAAATAATTACTGAAGGTGCACTATGCCTAGCCCAGATACCAATCGTTGCCTCACCCCTGCTGTGCTCAATCAAGATGTCGATGCCTTTAACGGTTATCGCACGATCGTGGGTTACAGCACCAAACGTTTCAACGCCACACCCGAAGCCTTGCAGCAGGCATATCAAACCATGCTGGCACAGCAGCAAGCCGAAACCGAAAAGCTAGCCCTGTATCGAGCAGCTTCTGACGCAGCACGACTGGCAGAATGGGAATTTCACAACGCAGTGCTGGCAATGAAAGAAGTCGTCAAAGGGCAGTTTGGCTCAGACAGCAACGAAGCGCAATCTGTCGGTCTGAAAAAGAAATCCGATCGCAAGCGTCCCACTCGTCAAAAAGTGACACCAATCGCAAGTTAGTACAGCCAAACCAAAGAAAGCGATCGCCCCTCAACTTCCCAATCCCGACTCTGCTTAATTGCCGCTCGATCTCCCAAGCTCCCTGCTCTGGATTCAGTTGATTACTATACTTCCAGGCAACACAGATAAGGGAATCAAAGCCGTTGCTGATCCGATTCGGGCGATCGCCTCCAACAACAGCAAGGGCAAACATCGCCAAGGGAGAAGCGATCGGGACAGCGAAACAAACTGCTCAGCACCAGAGTACGAGATGCCGATCGAAAACTGTTTGAGCTGCTTATGCTAGAAAACGGGAGCCAACTTATTCGGTCCGCTTCAGAAAGTGAGTGAGTTGTTCTACCAGTAATCAGCTAAGGCTCAATAAATAAAAGGTAAATCAAGACTGATGCGGAATGGCAAGAGATTGAACTGCTGCTCCCGCCTAAAAAGCCGTTGGGGGCTTTACCGTGTTTGTGAGTGGTGGGATGACTACAGAGCAGGCATTCCATAGGTCTTGCTTAAAAGTAGAGCCACTTTACCTAACCCACTACAGTCTGATGCACTACCTAGTATTCCAGTGCAGCATTCGGAAGAGAAATCAACTGTGCTTTGCCTGCTAGAATCTTGAAGGAATTACCATTATTGCCTGTCCTACAGTGAAGCAGAAACGCTCAAAATTCCTGCTACTATCTCTACTGAATTCCTTAGCCGATTTTGATGGGGAGCTATCTGAGGAAGCAGTGAGACTATTGGAGGAGTTGAAAACCCGATCGCATAGCCTTCCTCCGCTCTATGCCGATGTTTTTGCCCTTCCTTATTCAGCAACCTGTGCCGACCTGGTTAATCGCATCATGTCTCTTTCCCAAGAGCAGATTGCCGTTGCCAGTTATGCATTTCAAGTTTTTCGCTACTATGAGCAGATTTTGAAGGCGAACCCTGGTGATGGGTCACCCCAACAGCAGGCGGCTTACGAGTCGCAGGTAGAGCGGATTCGCCTTTCAGTGGCTCGAACGAAAGCAGCGTTAGCGGAATCCCTTGGGAAATAGCTGGAAGAAACACTACAATAAACAGCTAGCAATCATCAGGAAGCAACTATTGCTATGCCCTCCCTTAGCCGTCAGCAATCCGATCGCCTTGTTCACAACGTTACAGCCATTGAGCAATTATTAGCCGAGGTGGATGACGAAGGAGCCGAGGAGATTTTAGATGAACTCTATATGCTCATCACCAAAATTCTCGAGCAGTTTCCGCAACTGGATAAAGATGAGGATTGAGGCTAGATCAGACTGGAAGGATTGATTTCTCGTTGGGACTCATCGGCTGGATTTTAGCTTTTGAGACCATAAGCTGAGCAATCGTGCAGTTATGAACCCATAAAGTGAGCAATCGTCCCATAGAGCTGAAAGGCGAGAAGCTGTCGCAATCGCCTGTCCCAAGTGAGGCAGGTTGAGACGCAAGAAACTTTTGGGATTTAGAAACGCTAGAAACAGAGCACTAGCAGAACAGCAACACTTCTCGTACTGAACTACGGTTCCGTACTGAAAAATCTTAATGCGGGTTGAAAGAGAGCACTACGTTGACATTCTTAGACGACACTAATTTGTCACCACCGATTAGACGACACTAATTTGTCTCAAAGACACTAATTTGTCATGAGCGACAACAATTTGTCACCGATGACATTTAATTAGTCACTGTACATTAGGCGATGGACACAACTGGACTCGAACCAGTGACCCCTACGATGTCAACGTAGTGCTCTAACCAACTGAGCTATGCGTCCGAACAGTATCAGACTATAGCATAGATATTGTAGAAGACGCAAATATTGCCTCGATCGTTCACCCAGCCTCTAATTCTAGAGAAAACCCTTCCTACTTTGGATCTGGCTCAAAGTCCTCAATTCTGGGGGATTTAGGGGGCTGTAAAACCTCTCGCCCCAATCAAACCATCCCCAAGAAAAACTTCACCCGATCGCCAACAGGGGGAAATCACTCCGCAATCTTACAGAAGCCATACCATAAATTAGTGTTAAGGTAATAGGGTTAAACCATTAATTCTTCCCTAGACGGGTTGTAGTGCGTTGAAACAGTTTTCATTTACTGGAAACCCCAGGAAGCCCTTGTGGTGTCTGGAAGTGAAATTACAGCGCAGACGGTTGACTGACCCGGCTCTCTCCTGGGCAGACCGCTGTGAAGGACCTAGTATGAGCTGATCGACCTGTAACTGTAGGTTTGTGGGTTGGGGGCAAAATTGCCCGCGAAGTAGCTAGTTGGGTTTAGACCCGGAACTAGCGACCTGACAAACTCGGTCGATCGAGACTCGCTTTAGAGTTTTTGCAAATCGATTTAATGCAACAGGAAAACTGCGTCTGCGGTAGCCTGCTGATTTCTCTCATGTCATGGCTGAAGGAAGTCAGGGCGACCGGAGTTGGTTCAGTTTTCTAGTGAGACATGTGCAGAGGGTGGGAACCCTTCTAGCAGTCTTTCGCATCGGTTTGCAGCTTCACGCTTTTGGGTCTGCATTAATTTCTTTTTCACCGAAATTCCAGCGAATTTGGAGAGCGAGCAATGTCGAAAATTCTCAGCCATAAGATTTCCCCTGCACCGATGCCTGCTGAAATTAGCGTCGTCGATTTGATCGACGGGTATTTCACCGCGTATAACTCCGCCCGCTTACGCGAAATTTGCCACCTGTTGAGCCGTGAAGTCATGCAGGAAGGCGTTACCGTTGCCGTCAGTTTGTCTGGTGCGCTGACTCCTGCCGGATTGGGTGGCTCTGTGCTGGCTCCGCTGATGCAGCACGGCATGATCGATTGGATGATCAGCACCGGAGCGAACCTGTATCACGACATTCACTACGGACTCGGACTGGATCTGTATGCCAGCCATCCGTTTGTCGATGACGTGAAACTGCGCCAGGAAGGGCGGATTCGCATCTACGATATTGTGTTTGGCTATGATGTGCTGCTCGAAACCGATGCGTTTATTCGCGAACTGCTGAAGGCAGAACCCTTCCAGAAGCGCATGAGCACGGCAGAGTTTCACCATTTACTGGGCAAATATCTGTACGAAGTCGAGCAGCAGTTAGGCTTAAAGCACTCCTGCCTGCTGTCTATGGCTTACCAGTGCGGCGTCCCAATCTACACCTCCTCGCCTGGAGATAGTTCGATTGGCATGAATGTGGCAGCTCTGGCACTGGAAGGCTATCAGCTCATGATCGACCCGTCACTGGACGTGAACGAAACCGCAGCGATCGCCTACGCAGCCCGTCAAACCTCCTCTGGTGAAGAAGGCAAGAGCGCAGCAGTGATCCTGGGCGGCGGCAGTCCCAAAAACTTCCTGCTGCAAACCCAGCCCCAGATTCACGAAGTCCTGGGACTCGAAGAGCGCGGACACGATTACTTTGTGCAAATCACCGATGCCCGTCCCGATACAGGCGGACTGTCTGGTGCAACCCCCTCCGAAGCCGTAAGCTGGGGCAAAGTCGACCCCGAAGAGCTACCCAGCACGATCGTCTGCTATACCGACAGCACGATCGCTCTCCCAATCCTCTCTGCCTACATCCTCAGCCAGTGTGAGCCGCGTCCGCTGAAGCGATTGTACGATCGCCGCGAGGAAATGCTCGAAACCCTGCGTCGGGATTATCTGACCGCCCAGGCACAGCAGCCAGCCCAACCGACGATCGCGATCGCCCAAACCGTGAAGCAAGCCGTCACTGCTCCACAGCCGATTGCAACTTATCCCTGTGGCACTCCGATTCGCAAAGAGCACCGCAACGGATATCGGCGGGAGTCGATCGAGGTTTAGCAGGGGTTTGAGCAACCTGATTAAACGATCGCCCGCCCTGTACTGTCATCAAACAGATGAATTTTGTCGGGCGCGATCGTCAGCCAGAGTTCCTCTCCCACAAAAACCGGGCGATCGGGTTCGATTCTCACCTGGAGGGGCAAGATTTCACCGGAGCGGTCTGGAGTCACCAGACTGACGCTGAGATAAGTTTCGCTGCCCAGTGCCTCGACGCGCTCAACCCGGACAGGGATATTTTTGGGCGCAGGCAAACCAACGCTGAGATGCTCTGGACGGATGCCTAGGGTAATCGATCGCCCGTCATAAAGCCGCAGCCGCGCTTCCCAGTCGTGGGGCAGAGTGAGGCGAAATTGAGGGTGCTGAATCAGCAGGGGAGCTTTGACCTGAACCGGAATAAAGTTCATGGGCGGTGAACCGATGAACTCCGCCACAAAGCGATTTGCCGGACGGTTGTAAAGATCGAGCGGACGCGCCACCTGCTGAATTTGTCCGGCATTCATCACCGCAATGCGATCGCCCATGGTCATGGCTTCGGTCTGATCATGGGTGACGTAGATTGTGGTCGTGCCCAGCTTGCGCTGAAGGTTAACAATCTGGCCGCGGGTTTCGGTTCGCAGTTTGGCATCCAGGTTCGAGAGTGGCTCATCCATCAGAAACACCTGGGGATTGCGTGCCATTGCCCGACCCAGGGCGACTCTTTGCTTTTGTCCGCCCGAAAGCTGTTTGGGCAGGCGATCGATCAGCGATTCGATCTGGAGCATCTGAGCCACCGTTTTGACGCGGCGATCGATCAGCTTTTCTTCGGCTGACCAGTAGCGCAAACCGCGCGGCAGCGATCGGGTGGCACTGACGAAAAGTCGCTCCATCCATTCTGGGCGATTAGAAGGCTTTGCCTCGCTTTCATCGATCGTCCAGGTGCGCCGCAGCCCAAACGCCAGATTTTCATACACCGTCATGTGTGGATAAAGCGCGTAGCTCTGAAACACCATCGCGATATCGCGGGCTTTGGGTGGCAGATCGTTGACGAGGCGATCGCCCACAGAAATATTGCCGCCTGTGAGGGCTTCCAGTCCGGCAATCAGGCGCAGCAGCGTACTTTTACCGCAGCCCGATGGACCCACCAGCACCATAAATTCACCGTCGTGAATCGTCAGGTTGATTCGCCGTAGTACGCTCACGCTCTGAGCTGTGCCAGTTTCCGTTTCGGGGTCAATTGCCAGTGCGGTTGCTCCTACGGAGGCGGCGTTTGGAGCGATTCCCCCCGCAGAACGCTTCTGGATGGAGTGACCGGAGGACTGACCGGAGGAACTGGCTTTACCCGTGCGGTGAGGAAAACTTTTGTAGATGTTTTCGAGTACAACTTGCGCCACAGTGGTTTGAAATGAGTTCTGCTAAATGAATGTTGAGCGTGACTCCCAAAATCAATTCAGGGAGAATGGCAGGCTAACCTGTCGTAAGCTTCCCCAAATTCTACCAAGCTTGTTTGCGATCGACCGCGCCTCATCAGCAGGATTGCAGCAACATAGCTTGATCGAAGTGATTGCGATATCTTAATACTGTTTAACCTTTTGCAATCATTCTTTTGCGAAAGCATCTTCAATCGTTCGGGTTAACGGAGGTCAACATGGCAGACGGCAGTATGAAACGACGGCATTTTGTGATGGCAACGCTAGCCGCCGGATTTGCAATGGCAGTTCGCCCTGTTTCTGCTGAAACGATCATTACGGATACAGAGGGATTGATGGTAGGGGCGATCGAGATTCCGACACAAGATGGAGTCATTCCCGGCTATCACGCGATGCCTGAAACGGGAACTGATTTTCCGGTCGTCCTGGTGGTGCAGGAAATCTTTGGCGTTCACGAATATATCCAGGATATGTGTCGGCGGTTTGCTCAGTTGGGTTATCTAGCAATCGCACCCGAACTGTTTGTGCGGCAGGGGGATGTGTCGAAGTTGAGCAGCATCGACGAGATTCGCCCGATCGTCTCCAGCGTGCCCGATGCTCAGGTGATGTCCGATCTGGATGCGGCGGTCAACTGGGCGAAAAATTCCGGGAAGGGCGATGTCGATCGGGTTGGGATTACAGGCTTTTGCTGGGGCGGTCGAATTGTTTGGCTTTATGCCGCGCACAATCCTCAGCTCAAGGCGGGGGTGGCCTGGTATGGACGCCTGGTTGGGCAATCAACCGAACTCCAGCCCAAGTTTCCGATCGATGTGGCAGGCACGCTCAAAGCCCCCGTTCTGGGACTGTACGGCGGTAAGGATGATGGCATTCCGCTCACTAGCGTTGACCAGATGAAGCAAGCTCTCGCTGCCGCCAATAGTCCCTCGGAAATCATCGTCTATCCCGATGCGCCCCACGGTTTCCACGCCGACTATCGACCCTCTTATCGGCAGGTAGATGCAGAGGATGGCTGGGAGAAGCTTCAGGCTTGGTTTAAGCAATATGGAGTCTAGGGATAGGAAGATGAGGACATAGGGAGATAAGGGAATGTTTTCTTCAATGCAGGTGGCAGCTTTACGGTTGAAGCCAGGGCAAGACTTGAAGCTTGAGCTGGAGCAGTTTGTCCAGGATCACCGTTTGGAAGCTGCCTGCATTGTCACCTGTGTTGGCAGTCTCACTCAGGCAATGCTACGGCTGGCAAATCAATCTGAAGGAACGATCTATCAGGGACATCTTGAGATTGTGTCGCTGATGGGCGTAATGTCCTGTCACGGGTCGCACTATCATCTGTCAATCGCCGAGCGGACAGGGCAAACCTTTGGCGGTCATTTGCTGGAGGGCTGCCGCATCTACACCACCGCAGAAATTGTGATTGGCATTATGCCAGAACTGCGCTTTCGACGAGAGCATGATCTCGATTCGGGCTATCGGGAATTGACGATCGAGGATTTTTGAAAGTCGATTTCCCCAGAAGGAGAATAGCCCGGCATCAAGAAACCAGCTTTTGTTTTCGGTTATTGATACTGGAGTTGCATCACCGCCACTGATCTGAACCGTCTATTCCAGCCGTTTGAGCAGCGAGAAAGCAGACTCGATCGCCGTCATGAAGGCATAGGACTGGGGCTGGCTTTATCCCACCGCTTTGCTGCCCTAATGAGCGGCGAAATTATCGTTGTGTCCAAACATCAGACAGGAAGGCTGTTTTAGGCTGGGCTGACCGATTGCCCCCTAAAGGGAACTGATTTACACCGCCGATCGCCGCTAACGCCGCAAATTTGTCTAAACCACCTGCTTAAACTGAAGCTGAATCAGCTCCTCCGGTCGGACTGCCCCATGCTCGGTGATGATGGCAGTAATGAGCTCGGCAGGCGTTACATCAAACGCCGGATTGTAAAATTCAACGCCCGGCGGACAAATGCGCGTATCGCCAATCTGGTAAACCTCTTCGGGGTCGCGTTCCTCGATCGGAATCTGGCTACCGGTCGAGAGGGAAAAATCGATTGTTGAAAGCGGAGCTGCCACATAAAAAGGAATATTGTGTGCTCTGGCAATCAGCGCAACGCTATAAGTGCCAATTTTGTTCGCCGCATCTCCGTTTGCCGCAATTCGATCGGCTCCCACCACGACCGCATCAATCATGCCCTGCTTCATACAGTGCGCCGCCATATTGTCAGTAATCAGCGTCACGGGAATGCCTTCCTGCACACATTCCCAGGTAGTGAGCTTTGCGCCCTGCATCCGGGGACGAGTTTCGTCGGCATAGACTCGCTCTAGTCGTCCTTCGCGCCAAGCCGATCGCACTACACCCAGAGCCGTACCGTAGCCTGCAGTTGCCAGTGCGCCTGCATTGCAGTGGGTTAAAAGCCGCAACTGACCCGGCGGCTGGGGCAGAACGGTCAAGCCCGCTTCGCCAATCGCCTGACAAGTTTCAATGTCTTCCTCGCGAATTGTATGGGCTGCCTGCAAAATAGCTTCTTTGATATAATCCACGCTGCCCAGGGTTTGCCGCGCTATCTTCAGGGTTCGATCGATCGCCCAGAACAAATTCACAGCAGTGGGGCGAGTTGCCTTGAGCTTTTGCGCCACCTGCTCTAGCTGAGCTAAAAACGGCTCTCGCTGGGTTGCCTCAATTTCGCGCGCACCCAGATATAGCCCATACGCTGCCGCTACGCCGATCGCAGGCGCACCACGCACAATCATGGTTTTGATCGCCAGTGCCATATCGTCTGAGCGGCTAATTTCTACCACGCCGTACTCCTGCGGCAATCGCGTTTGGTCAATCAGCCGCACATGGTCTTGATACCAATAAACCGGAAATACTTGAGAAGAGAATGACATGACGCACGCTCACCAGCAGAACAAGGATCTAGTCTACTCTATATGGCTGATCGAGCTATAGGACCTGTCGAACTCTATCGCCTCGATGAGGTAATCCAGTTAGCGAATCAGCCGGCTGCGTACACTCTAACCGATTGGGGATCGATCGTGTCGCGCTCCATGCCGTAATCCTGTAGGGCATATTCAAGCTGCAAAATCAGGCGATCGTGTTTTTGAGGCGGGCTTGCCCGATGCAAGCAGAACGTATCTTCGGCAAAGCCAAAGCCTGATTCGCCGCAAACTGTGATCACATTTGCCGAACCATAGGCACGATCGATCGCTGCTTCAGAAAACTTTTTGCCAAACCATTCATGAGACCAGCGTTTGTGCAGATGCGTGCCGCGAACGCAAATATGTGGACCCGCCCATTCATCGACATCAGTGAGATAGAAAAAGAATTTGAGAAACCCGTAATCGTCCAGATCATAGTGAAACATTTGGGCGGATTTTCGCCGATCGCGCACGGTTGCCCGACTGGGAAAACTCCACCACAGGCGACTGCTAATCAAAACGGGTTCTGCCCCCAAATAGCGAGCCGCGATCGCTCGCAAGACTGGATCTTGTCCCAGTTTGACGATTGCTGGACAGGTCAAAGCGGTATTAAAGTAGCTCGCCGTCACAAATGCGGTTTGATAGTGTGCCTCTGCCTGTGCTTTTTCGGCGTAATAAAAGCCTGTGTCAGGATAGCGATTTCCCAGGCAGGGCTGCTGATTCGCAAAGTCAAGAATCGATTGCACAATTGATAAGGGAAGCTGTAGACCCAGGAAATATCCGTCTTGCTGAATCGACTGCACAATCTGATCGATCGCCACATCAGGAAAAACAGATTGATCGATCGCTGTTTCACAAGGCTCAGCACAGAGAGCAAGCCGCTGTTTTACCACTGACTGCTTTATCCAACAGCGAATCTTTGTAAAGCGACTGAGCTGCCGCATTAGCAGCCATTCCCGGTTATGCGTCAGTCCCCGATACCAGGCATGGGCAGTCTCGTAGCCCTCGTAGTACAGATCACGCAGAAAACTGAACATTTTTCAAAGCACGATTTTAGCAACTGTTTCGAGACGGATAGACTAGACACGGACAAATACTACCCAGTTTCCATACCCAGCTACCATGCGAAACACTTCCCCTCTAGGGGGATCAAACTCCTGTTGCTACGAGTTCAATCCGACAAAATGCCTTGCGTTTTCTTGCCGGAAAGGGACATTTCCCTGATGCATCTGAATTGAAATGCTGACTGATCCAGCTTTTGGGAGTTCTTTCCCTATCTTCGGAGGATTCTGAACCCATCAGGAGAAGCTGACAGGAATGTCTGATATTGAGCTGATCGAATCCTTCGGGTCGAGTTTGAGTTTGTAAAGCGGGCGATCGGGCTTCGACAGCGTTTAGCCCTTCAACATTCCAGCACTCTGTCTAGGAGCCCGTCATTTTGATTGGCGGGGTGCAAGGGTTCAGCCCTACCGGAGGCAACGCCCCCACATTCTCCCTTACCCGTCAGAATTTGCTTCACAAAACACTAGCTTGATGGATTGCCTGGATGAATTGGCTTTGACTATGCTGGATTCACCCGCATCAAGGGCTGACCAAACTCAACAGGCTCGCCGTTTTGAACCAGGATTTCGACAATTTCGCCGCTGATTTCTGCCTCGATTTCATTCATTAGCTTCATGGCTTCAATAATGCAGACTGTCTGACCATTTCGGACTCGATCGCCCACATTTACAAACGCAGCTTCATCAGGAGCCGGAGCACGATAAAAGGTGCCGACCATTGGCGAGACGATTTCGACAAACTTCTCGGTCGAGCGGGGTGGCGGGGTTGGCGTTGGGGGAACGACGATCGGTGTGGCAGACGCGCTGGGCAGGGAGGGAATCGGAGCCAGGGCAACGGCAGTATCCGTCGATGGAGCCGGAGAAGTCGCCGGAGTATCACCGGGTTGAACGCCCTTACGAATTACCAGTTCAAAATCGCCGCTTTTGAGCGTAAATTCTGCAATATCAGTTTGATTAATAACTGTTAATAAATCTCGGAGTTCGCTAAAGTTCAGTTCCACGCTTGTTTTAACCGTTCTAGTCGAATGATTTTAAATGAGATGGCGTAGCGACTAACAGTTGCGAAAAAGCAGGAGTGGAAAGGAATGTAAAGGCACGAGAAGTCCTGCATCACCACAATCGAACGATCGCGACATTTGACCTCAAGTTGCCTTCAATCTGCCTTGAAACTGATAGCTGGCTAACTGTTAATCGCTAAACGGATAATCGCTAAACGGATCGCGACGACGATCGCCAAACTACTCCCGTCCCAGGTAGGTATCCGTGCGAGTATCAACTTTGATGCGTTCGCCTATCGAAATAAACAGAGGAACCATGACTTGCGCCCCGGTTTCGACGATCGCAGGTTTGGTGCCACCCGTTGCCGTATCGCCCTTTACGCCAGGGTCGGCTTGCACGACTTCCAGTACAACTGAGTTGGGCAGTTCAACGTCAAGCACCTGGTTATTCCAGCGCACCACGTTGACTTCCATCCCTTCTTTCAGGTACTTCACGCGATCGCCAATTTGCTTGGCATTCAGGCGACCTTCTTCGTAAGTTTCCATGTCCATAAAGACGTAATCGTCGCCGTCCTTATAGGTGTGCTGCATTGTATTTTTTTCGATGACTGCCTGCGGGACAGTCTCTCCTGCCCGGAACGTTCGCTCAACTACGTTCCCGTTCTGCATATTTTTGAGCTTGGTTCGCACGAAAGCGGAGCCTTTACCAGGTTTCACATGGAGGAATTCCACAACCCGCCAGACGTTTCCGTCAAGCTCAATACTGACCCCGGGGCGAAAATCATTACTGGAAATCATGAATCTTGCTGTGTTGGCAAAACGATCGGCAATTTATTTTACCGCTCCGAGGGAGACATATCACGAAAGGCAGAAGGAATTTGTTCACGCGCGATCGAACATCCTGCTGGGTTCGGCTCAGCAGGTCGAGATGAAATCCCTTCCATCGTTATGGGAAGATGATGAGTGAAGTTTCTGGCTTGTGCGAATTTGAGTTCTGCAAACAGAAACCTCTTCAACGCAGTCCTGCTGAGCTATTTTGTTGAGCTTTTTAAAAATTTTCATGAGTAGAACGCTTGCCCCTCTCAAAACCCTGATCGAGCGTCCGTCCTCCCAGTGCGGCAAAGGGTTTGCTTTCATTAGCCGTCTATTGAAAACAGGCATATCGCTGGTGCTGCTGATCGGGTTGCTCTGGAGCAGTGGAATCATCCTGCCGCCCGGAAGCCTGTTTGGTCTGGAGTGGAATCAATCTGCGCTGGCACTGCCACCCGGAAATGCAATCACCGACGGTAAAGCTCTCCTGCGCTACGCCCTGCCGATCGACAATAAGCCCGTGCGCGATCTGCAGGTCAGCCTGGAGAGTATGTCGGAAGCACTGCGGGGTCGGCGGAAGGTGAGCGCGATCAATCGCAATCTGGATACTGCCGATCGCATCCTGAACATCAAACGTGATCCCCTGCTGGCAAGCGTCCCTGATGAGCATAAAGCAGAAGCAGAAGCCGCGATCGATCGGCTCAAGGCAGGCGTTGCCGACATACGATCGGCTGTTGAAAAGCAGGACAAGGAAGCAATCTGGACAAAGCGCGGTCAGCTTCTCGATCAAGTGGGACAGCTAGAAGAACTGATGGTTGCCCAGTTTCCCTACGAAGTGCCAGAGGAATACAGCAATCTGCCGCAGCTTAAAGGACGGGCAACCGTTGAGGTGCAAACCACTAAGGGTGATATGACACTGGTGGTCGACGGCTACAATGCGCCCATTACAGCAGGAAACTTTGTCGATCTGGTGCAGCGCGGCTTTTATAACGGGCTGGAGTTCGTTCGCGCTGAAGACTTTTATGTAGCGCAGATCGGTGATCCCCCTGGCAAGGAAGAGGGCTTTGTCGATCCAAAAACGGGCAAATATCGGGCTGTTCCCCTGGAAATTATGGTGCAGGGCGACAAGGAACCGACTTACGGAGTCACGCTGGAAGAAGCCGGACGCTATCTCGACCAGCCTGTGCTGCCTTTCTCGGCTTATGGCACGCTGGGCATGGCACGACCGGGAGAGGATAACAACGGCGGCTCATCGCAGTTCTTCTTCTTCCTGTTTGAGCCGGAACTCACTCCCGCCGGACTTAATCTGCTGGACGGTCGCTATGCTGTCTTTGGCTATGTGACGGAAAACAAAGAAGTGCTGGATAAAATTCGGGCAGGCGACAAAATTGTTTCTGCCAGAGTCGTGAAAGGCGCGGAAAACCTGGTTGAGCCAGAGTCGGCTTGATCGATCCCGTCAATCATGACCAAGGAAATTCGCGTACAGGATATCGGCGAACAGGGACTTTTGCAAAGACTGCAAAGCTTCTGTCCGCCGGATTTAATCGGGGACGACGCAGCCCTGCTCTCGATCGCCGCAGGACATTCGCTGGTCGTCACAACCGATACGCTGGTAGACGGCGTTCACTTTAGTGACCGAACCACCTCTCCCGCAGATGTAGGTTGGCGCGCTGTTGCCGCAAATTTGTCTGACCTAGCCGCAATGGGCGCAGAGCCGATCGCCCTCACTGTCGGACTGTGCCTGCCGGGAAGCGTAACTGTGAACTGGGTTGAGCAGCTTTATCAAGGCATGATTGACGGTTTGCAGCCCTTTCAAACCCCGATCGTCGGAGGCGATATTTGTCGATCGTCCGTGATTAGTCTGGCAATCACCGCATTAGGACAGGTCAGACCCGCAGAAGCAATTCGGCGATCGATCGCCCAACCGGGAGATGCAATTCTGATCACCGGATACCATGGAGCTTCCAGAGCCGGACTAGAGCTGCTGCTGAATTCCGAATTGGGCAATGCCCTGGAAAAAACGGCTTTCGATCGATTGGTTCAAGCCCATCAGCGTCCAATTCCGCGTTTGGATGTTGTTACCCTGCTCACAGACCTGCGAACCCAATATCCCGATCTGCGGGTTGCAGGTATGGACAGCAGTGATGGTTTAGCCGATGCGATCGTGCAAATTTGCCGCGCTAGCAGAGTGGGAGCCACGGTGAAGCGGGATCAAATTCCTGTTCCGCCTGAATTCACTCCTTGGGTCAGCAATGCTCAGGCGATCGAGTGGATATTTTACGGCGGTGAAGATTTTGAACTCGTGCTGTGTCTGCCGGTCGAGATTGCAGAAAAGCTGCTGGTGCAGTTAGGAGATGGGGCAGCGATCGTGGGAAAGATTACTGCTGAGCAAACGGTTTCACTGCAAAACGAGGATGCGATCGTTGAGCTTTCCCTCAATAGAGGATTTCAGCATTTTTCCGTCCGCTAGCTGCTTCAAAAGATTCAAACCTGCTGTCCTTGCCCGAACATGCCCGCCAATCTAATTTATTCTGATTTACAAAAAAGTCTGCAATAAAAAAGGGGCTTTTGCCCCCGATTGTCTCTATCTTTTCAAGCAGTAGAACTGACGCTAAAGCCTAGCGAAACATACTGCTCACCGAACTGTCTTCATGAATCCGCCAGATTGCCTCACCCAGCAGATTTGCCACCGAAAGCACAGTAAGCTGCGGGAAGCGTCGGTCTTCAGTGACCGGAATTGTGTTGGTGACAATGATTTCTTCAAATAGTCCTGCCGAAAGTCGATCGATGGCTGGAGGCGAGAACACGGCATGAGTAGCACAGGCATAAACCTGGCTTGCGCCCTGCTGTCGCAGAATTCTTGCGCCCTCGCAAATCGTTCCTGCCGTATCAATCATGTCGTCTACCAAGATTGCCGTTTTGCCAGCGACATCTCCGATCACGTTCATGACTTCGGCGACATTATGAGCTTGACGGCGTTTATCAATAATGGCAAGCGGGGCATCATTCAGCTTTTTGGCAAAGGCTCTTGCCCGTGCCACACCGCCCACGTCTGGCGAAACGACTACCACATCGCTCAGATTCTTGGCGTTCAGGTAATCCAGAATCACCGGAGAACCGTAAACGTGATCAAAGGGAATGTCAAAGTAGCCCTGGATTTGGGCTGAGTGCAGATCCATTGCCAGAATTCGGTTTGCGCCTGCCTGGGTAATCAAATTGGCAACCAGTTTGGCTGTGATCGATTCTCGTCCGGCAGTTTTGCGATCGGCTCTCGCATAGCCGTAGTAAGGAATGACGGCCGTAATTTGACGCGCCGAAGCACGACGGCAGGCATCAATCATAATGAGCAACTCCATCAGGTGATCGTTCACCGGACAGCAGCTGGGTTGCATCAAGTAGACATCACAGCCGCGAATCGACTCTTGGATCTGGATATAGATTTCGCCGTCTGCAAACCGTTTGCGAACCATCGGACCCAAATCCATCCCCAAGTAATGGGCAACTTCATGGGCTAGCGGCAAATTAGCAGATCCAGAAAACAACCGAAGGCGATGATCTGAGAGATCAATACGAGGATGCTGAAGGGTAAGAGTTGCAGTGCTGATCACGACAGTTCCTCAGGCGACAGTCAGGGAAATATTAGCATCATCGGAGCAGTATCATCTCTTGGTAGTTGTACGGATACTAAAAAGTGAATTGACACTAGCACTGTACTTTGATTGCTGCAGGCGGCTAAAGATTCCGCAATCAACAAGATTGAAGTTATCTTCCAGGCTTCTGCTGCCAAATCGTTTGACATTCGTAAAAATTGACCTTCTTAAGCTGAAAGCCAGAGTAGTAACGCCTTGAAAAGAAACAATCGAATCCTGCTATAACCAAATCTCGCGCTAAGCCTAATACAGACCAGTTTAAAACTCTAAAGAAACAATAAAACTGCTTTGAAGATTTTAAGTGAACTGAATCACTCTTTTACTTTACCAACTCAACCTTCTGAATGGGAGAAGGCAAACAATTTATATAGAATTTATAATGCTGAGCAGCAATTCTATAGAGTATGAGAGGAATAACGAAACAGATCGTGACGCAAAAACTGGATTGCCGTTACTTATCGGTCCGCAATCCCTCTCAACCCACCAAACTGAGCTTGTTGCGTGACTTACTCGGTTTAACCCGATCGTCTTAGCTTGATCAAACGACCTTGATCACTCGATCAACTTACAGATCGCCGCCCCGAAAAGCCAGCACAAAAATCACTGCCGGACCTGCAATCACAATCAGCGCTAGCATGGTGAGCTGCGCGATCGTCTCAAAGTTAATGTTGCCAAGAACACTCGTAATGAAATCCATTGCTCCTCCCGACTAACCCGAATAATTGATTGTTATTTGAACAGCTTATCTGGATTGTATTTTACACGGTTCTTGCCCTCTTGCAGGTAGAGAATTCTGATCGAGCTAACTTCAGGCAAATTGCCACAAACCATGAGCAGCAATCTAATGGCAGACTCACACTCAGAACCGCTAAGCTCG
>NZ_JACJOR010000201.1:0-3020 GCF_014695615.1 Leptolyngbya sp. FACHB-711 | reverse complement strand
AATATCTTGCTTTGGTTCAAAAAGCGGAAAGTCGATGGCAGCAGCTCTGTAAGACTTACCTTCCAGTAGAATCTGACTACTCCATCTGGCGATCTAGCCGCTTAGGAAATAGCGATGATGCCGAGCAGGGATGGAAGCTTCATGTTTCTGCAACGGTTTTGTCTGCAATTGAAATTTTTGAGCGAGTTGCGCCTTTCTTGCAAAAAAATAACATTTTATTCAAAGCACCCAATTCTCTTAAGGAACTGAAGAAAATTAACAGCGGTCTTTTCTATGGGTTCAGTCAGGTTGGAAAATTTATTACTGTATATCCAAAAACAACTGAAATTGCCGTTGAAATTGCCGATCGGCTGCATCAATTGACTGAAGGATTATCCTCTCCTCCGATCCCCTACGATCTGCCGCTGAGACAAAATAGCTGTGTTTATTATCGCTACGGCTCATTTAGTTCTTTAGCCATTACAAACCCTGACGGAACTCAAACTCCTGCTGTACGAACTCCTCAAGGCAATTTAGTCCCGGATCTACGTGAACCCCAAGCGGCTGTTCCTCATTGGGTGACTGATCCTTTCATTCACAGTTCACGATCGCTCAGCTCCGGTTCAGCCCCTAAAGCAAGTCAACTCCAATCAACTTTTCGTGCCTATGAGGCATTGTCTCAGCGAGGAAAGGGAGGAGTCTATCGCGCGCTAGATTTAAGCGTGCTTCCGGCTCGATTGTGCATTTTAAAAGAAGGAAGAAAAGCAGGAGAGATTGACTGGGATGGGCGAGATGGATACTGGAGAGTAAAATATGAAGCTGAAATTCTCTCATCGCTAAAGCTGGCAGGAGTAAAGGTTCCTGAGGTTTATGCAACGTTTCAAGCAGGAGAAAATTTCTATCTTGCAATGGAAGCGATTGAAGGCGAAACCTTACAGGCTCTTCTCCAACGCAGCAAAAAATTACCCATTCAGGAAGCGATACAGTATGGCATTCAGATCGCCTGTATTCTAGAAAAACTTCATGCCGCTGGTTGGATTTGGCGAGATTGCAAGCCCATGAATTTAATGCGCAGTCAAGATGGCACATTGCGAGCTTTCGATTTTGAAGGTGCTTGCCAAATCAATGCGTTAGATCCGGTGCCTTGGGGAACATCGGGCTACTTGCCGCCTGAATCGTTGAGTGCTTCTGCACAAATTCAGGGAGTTTCTCAAGACCTTTATGCCCTTGGCTCGACTCTGCATCAAATGCTGAGCAATAAACTTCCGACAAGTGAGGAACTAAAAGCACCGATCGGCAAGCTCAGAAGAGGCATTCCGCGCGATGTTAGAGCAGTTATTGTTGCTTTACTGGATCGCAACCCTACTTTACGACCCGATGCCCAAACCGTGAGACGCGTCTTGCAGGCTGCCGAGGCTAGCTGAAATAGTAAACTTCCTGCGTGAATCAGGCGGGATGTGCTAGTTCGTAGTTGAGCAGCCCGGCAATCAAGTTCAAGCGCAAGCTAAATCGCCTCCTGCGGTTACGGTAGCGTCCTGAGAAGATGCGGAAGATCTTGAAGCGACGAATGATGCGCTCCACTCGAACTCGCAGTCTCGCTAGTGCCCGATTGTGCTGCTTTTCGTCTTTGGCTAACGGTTGCTTGCGCGGTTTCTTGGTTGGGGTACAAGCCCCAGCATAACGTTTGGCAAACCCCTGATACCTTCGGTCAGCTAAACATAACTGCGATAGCACAAAGGGTAGGCGACTGCGCTTGATCAGCTTGAAGTCATGCGTCCTGCCCTTGTAGGTGGCAATCACTTACCCGGTGTCAAACTCCACTCACAGGTGCGCCTTCAGCGTATGGCATTTGTGCTTCCCACTGTAGTACCGTTTCTATTTTTTTTCGGGAGTTCGATTTTGACTTTGCCTACGTCCACAGCAGCACTTTCCATTCCCACCCCGGTTGGTATAGCTATCGTTGGCTAGGCAAGCGAAACTGACCGCATTTGACCAGGATGTCCTCGACCTTCTTGATGATGCGCCCCACTGTTGTTTCGTGCAGTCCCCAACTCGTGCCAATGTGGAACTAGCTGCGATATTCCCGCCAGTATTCCAATGCCACTAACAACTGGTCTTCCAAGCTCAGTTTGTTTTGTCCACCTCGTCGTCCCTGGTGTTCCAGGTGGGGACGCAACTCCTCAACCATCTCGCCGAAGGTCTCCCAGCTCACGCCGCACAATCGCTTAAATTCTCCAACACTCAAGCGTTGCAGTTCTTGGTAAGGCATAGCGATTTCTCCTTGTGCTTAGTTCTGCCATGCTCACACCGTTTTTGCAAGCCCTTTGTCTGAAACTGGCACACTCCCACTCATTTATGTAGGAGGTCCAGTCAAGTTTTCTCGATCACATCCCCAATTCGATCTGCTTTCCCTTCTACTATATTTTTCTACTATGCTTCACAAATAATCCAAGTTAGGCTTGATCACTTTGCTACGTTAGGCATTCCAAATAGACTGCTAAATCTCAGTCAAACCTTGCTAAATTTCTTGATCGCCCTATCTGCTCAATCAAATCAACCACCCGATCGACAATTACACCTGCCGCCACCCCTCGCCCCACCGAGCGCCCCGTCGTAAACCGTAGCCTCACATCCTCCTGTAATGCTTGGGACAGCGTAGCCGACAAGCCATACCGTTCATAGTCCCATTCCAGTGACGATTGAGCCGCAAACAGTTTTTCCGCATTGGGTAACCGATCGCGCTTCACATGACGATTAAAGCTAGGGTCAGAGGGAATCAGATTCCACATTTCATTAATGGGATAAACTGACAGCGGCAGCAGATGATCCAGGTCGTAGGCAGTTCCCTGCGCAATTCGCTTATCTGTCCAGGGGCAGCGGAGTTCCTGACCTTCCAGCAGCAAGATTTCGATCTGGTTGTTCTCCCAAGTCAGAGGTCGGCGGTTATCAGGGCGATCGGTGAGCAGGTTGTAAATCTCGCCTCGGCTCACGGGCTGCTGGGACTGAGATACTCGCTCTGTGAATAGACACCACTCATAAAT
>NZ_JACJOR010000200.1:0-12482 GCF_014695615.1 Leptolyngbya sp. FACHB-711 | reverse complement strand
CTAAAGGTGAACACTAGCTGAAGCCGATTATTGCTATTCCTGACTCGAACACTACCCGTCTTTGCTTTTTTGGGGAGCTTGGGGGAATACATACTGCCAGAGATGGATTGGGTGGTCTTGCTAGTACTAGCGTACCCACCATCTCCCAATTCTTATCTCAATCCTTATCTCAATCTCGGCTCCAAACAGCCCTGATCACCCCTAAAAATACCCAACATAAAAATGGCATCGCTCAGCAGAGGATGCCTGAAACCTTGATGTAGTAAGGAAATTGCTTGTTTTACATAGAAGCTGGTGACGGGACTCGAACCTGCGACCGGCTGATTACAAATCAGCTGCTCTACCAACTGAGCTACACCAGCAATTTTGGTATCGTAAAAGTTCCGAAGGGGAGCTTATCAATACAGTTTTACAGTATATCTCACAAGTCGTAGTGTGAACAAGCGAAACGAAATAACCTCAGCAAGTCGGGTAAACTGGCCCGTCGCTTTGTTCTATTCGGTCATTTCCTGCCCTTTGCTCCGAAGCCAGGAAATTTCCTGAGTCTATCTTCTTCCTATCCAGCCATAAGCAACACTGCAATACTCAAACATCCCTTTCTCCGGTCACCTGCTTAGGAGCGTTTTCCAAATCAACCGGAATTCAATGATTCCAGTTACTGTCAACCCTGGTTTCATCAAATTTCTTCTTGATCCGTACCCCAGATCATCAATCAAAAGCTTGCTTCAGGATTTAGCAACTCCGGCAGGCAACATCAGAATTCATTGACTCATTGATTAACTCGATCGCAACAACTTAATTCAGTCAGTTATGTTCCAGCCGATCGATCGCCCTCACCCCATCTGCTGCAATCTTCGCCGCATCATCGCCTTCGGCAGGACGAAGAATCATCACCGGAAGACCGCTCTGGCGCAGCAGAATTTCGGTTTCAGGACTTGGGGGACAGACAAGCACAAAGGGCGATCGATTCCCCTGTTGATAGGCAGAAATCGACTGCACCTGAAGCTGAAAGAAACCGGGCTGGAAGTGGGGATTGAGCGCGCCGTCGTATTCAAATTTGCTGAGCATGAGCTGAAGGGCGCGGATGCAATTGAGCTTCAGTGGAGCATTTGGGAGCGTGCGGGCACGAAAGACGGGAATCAGGGTCGCGAAGGGAATGCGAACGGTGATCCAGGTCTGGGGAATCGTGTCGAAAGAAGCGCAGTGTGCCACGCCGTCCCATTGCGTTTCGCCGCGCAGCATAAACTTATAGCGGTTGCCGTCGCCTTTCAGTTGCAGTTCGATGCCGTCGTAGCTGGAGAGGTCGATCGGCGGTTCCAGGTTGCGCGTTCTGACCGAAGCAAAGCCGCCAGAGTTTGCGGTTGAAACCTGTCCTGAAAATTCTGCTGTGTCGCCATTCAAGCGGATACCGCTCTGACTCACGCCACCCATTACGACATCATCGAGTGCGCCCCAAATTTCCGACAGCTCAGCCTCAGACCGATTCGCCTCAGACCCACTGGCAGACTGCTGGCTGAAATCAAAAATTGGCAAACGCACAGTCGATCGCTGAACTGCCTGAAGCAGGAAACGCACCGTAGGTTCGACCACCTCAGAGTTAGGGGCGCAAATGATTCCTCGAATGTCTGTTAGCAGTTCGGGCGCGGGAGGCTGCTGAAGGTCGAGCGTCACCCACTCCACGTTTTCTCCAATGGGCAGATGCGGATTCGCTGAATCGATCGACCCGGCTCGAATGGGCTTGCCCTGCTGCTGCAAGTGATCAACCACAGCAGTCAACACATCACGGGTTCCGATCGCCAGAATCGTTTGAGGCATCATAGACAGAGCAGGAGCAGTTGGCAGCGAAGTTGGGGTTGGAGAAAGGGTGAGCGATCGGCTATTCACGGTGGGGTCAGGACGACTGCCAAACCACTGCTGAAACCAGTTTATCTGGCTCAAAATGGGCACAACCCCAAAGTAGGACAGCGTTTTCACAAAGCGGTTGAGATCCCAGCTCGGCGATTGACGAGTCATCATCTACCCCTAATAAATGATTGATGCGTGTTACTGATACGTGAAAAATTTGTTTGCCTTTCTACAGCCTAGCGACTTTCCCCGTAAGCGACAGAATCCCAGACAAGAGGGGCATACTCGATCGCAGTTTGCTGTTTGCTGGATTTGGGGCTGCAATAAGCGATCGTCAAGTCTGCTACAAGTAAAGGCTGACAGCTCAAACCAATCTGATAGAGGTGTATTGCGATGAGCGATGCGAAGCAGTTCCCCTCAGGGGGTAATCATTCTGACGCTTTTGAGTCAGGCATATCATCACCGAAGCCATCCGGGAATCTGCTGCAATCTGGCTTGCTGGCGCTGAAACAAAAAGAGTATCGCCGGGCGATCGAGCTGCTTGAAGCGGTGTGCCAGATCCCGATCAGGCGCAGCGATCGTTCTGCTGGAGAACTGCGCAGCAATCGGCTCAAGGCAGAAATGGGACTGGTCAAGGCATACGCCCGTACCCAACAGCTCCAGAAAGCGATCGACCTCTGCCGAACCTTGTGTGGCAGCCCCAATTCCCAAGTGCAGGGTTGGGCAAATCAAATGCTGAGCGACCTTCAACATCGCTACGGAATCGCTGCTCCATCGGTTACCGCTCCATCCAATGTCCCCCTCGCTGAAGAACCAACCGCAGCCGACTGGACAGACGAAACGGGATTTGTGCCGCTTGAGGCGGATACCCCCCATAGCGGATTTAGCCCGTTCGCTGCCGCTGCTCCGGAAACTGTGTCGCCTCAGCAAGCTGATTTCCGCAGGGCGAGTGTTTCAGAGACAAGCAGCGATACTCCGGCTGTCCAGGCTGCGATTTCTCCTTCTCCAGAGCCAGCAGACGGCACAGCTTCAGCGCGATCGGCTCCCTTGTCCCCCCAAGAAGCAGCAAGAGAAGCGGCAACCGATCATTCCAGCAGGAAAACGGCTTCACAGCGCCTGCAAAAAGGGGCGAGCTTGGGAACGGTTGATCGCTCGGGATTTTGGGCACTTCAGGTAGGAACGATCGCCCTTTTAATTGGGTGGCTTTGTGCGCTGATTCATTTCGGACGCGATCGGCTGAATGAGTTTCTTTTGAGCGTTCGCTTTGATTTCTTTAATCTGAGCGTCTGGACGGTTTACTTCGATCCGTTTTGGGGTGTGGTCATTGGGTTGACGGTGCTGTTTTTCGCGTCGCCCTGGCTGCTAGATCTGGTGCTGAAGTATTGCTATAGCATGGAAGACTGGCGGCGAGCGGAATTGGAGTCCTTTAGCCCTGAAGCTCTGCGGCTGCTGAGGCAGCTTACCCAATCGCACAGCCTGCCCTTTCCGACGCTGAAACGGTTGCCGATCGCCGTTCCACTTTGTTTTTCCTACGGCTACTTGCCCCGCAACGCCCGAATTGTGGTTAGTCAGGGATTGCTAGAGCGGCTAGAACCCGATGAGATTGCAGCTCTTTATGCAGCAGAGTGGGCACACATCACACAGCGCGAAGTGGGCATTCTGTCGCTAGTGGCGATCGCTGCTCAGTTGCCTTATCAGGTTTACTGGTCAGTCGCGAGTTGGGGCAATCGTCAGTCGCTTGGAATCTTACAGAGTTTGGCGATCGGGGTGTCGAGCCTGGGCTATGGAATCTACTGGCTGCTTAGGATTCCGGCACTGTTGCTATCTCGAATTCGGCTGTATTTTAGCGATCGAACAGCGGCAGAGCTAACAGGCAACCCCAACGGGTTATCGCGGGCACTGCTCAAGCTTACGATTGGCATGGCGGAAACCTTGGCGCAGCATGGATCAACGCCGCCCCTGGTGGAAAGCTTAGATCTGCTAATGCCTGTAGGCTATCGTCAATCGCTAACGCTGGGCAGTTTGCATCAGCCACCTAAGCCAGATCTGCTGGAGTGGGATTGCCGTCAGCCCTATCGCGCCTGGTTGAATGCGCTGAACGGTCATCCTTTACTGGGCGAGCGACTGAACCGACTCGCTGATTATGCGCGGCACTGGCGGCTCGAACCGCAAATCTCCTGGAAGCCGGAGAAACCTGGCTCGGCGGCACATCCTCGATTCGCATGGCTCTGTTTTGCACCCTACCTCGGCGTTTTGGCTGGGTGGCTCGTGGCTGGGATACTGTGGGCGATCGGCTTTCTAGCAAAGCAAATGCGCTGGCTGGAAATCGACTGGATGTGGGCAGACTGGTCGGTGGTAACAGGCTTGGGACTGCTGGGATTCAGCCTTGGCACATTTTTGCGAATCAATGCCTTTTTTCCAGATATCAAACGCTCTGCCCTGAAGGGAGAAGTTCCACTCGCAGACTGGCTCAGCGACCCGGCTGCACTTCCGATCGATCCGCATCCGGTGCGGCTTCAGGGGCAGCTCTACGGACGACGCGGCATTCTAAATCGGCTGCATCAAGATTTGTTTTTGCAAATCGATTTCCCCCCAGCGGAAACTGCTTCGCATCGCGGTATGATTCGGCTGCATTATACGAGCCAGATTGGTTGGCTGGGCGATCTGCTGTTTCAGGTAGTTCGTCCTGAGATCTGGCTTGCCCCATCCCCTAAAACTGTCACCGTAGTCGGCTGGTTTCGGCGCGGTGTTGTTCCCTGGATCGATGTAGAAACCATCCAGTCGCCACGGGGCACGATCGCCCGCAGTGATCATCCCGTCTGGTCAGCTATTTTGGGAACGATCGCCGCTCTCGCCGGAGCCTATATCATTCTCACCGGAGGCTCCTAAAAAAACCTCAACTCTTACCCTCGGCTCCCCGAACCTCCTCAACTTCCTAATTCTCAGCCAACACTTCGATCGCCTGCCGATACGCCACGATCGCAAAATTCCGCTGCTGTTCTTTCAAGGCATAGAGAATTACATTAGAAAGCTCATCGTTCACGATCGCCCGAATCTCGATATTGGGTTTGATCTGGGTTTCGACCTGCGCCTCGGTGCCGTCCGATAAGGAAGAGCCACCTGCCTCAGAGTTTTCGGGCGGAGTAATGGCGGTGTGGTGCAGCCGGGTATAGCGTCCGCCGCCCTCTACCTGAGTAATGCTGTAGCCAATCACCTTCAGACTTTTAAGCAGTGAAACAATGCTTTCCTGAAGGACAGCTTCGGTAATGATGGTGACTAGCACCGCCGATTCGGTTAGAGAAGAAGCTTGCTCAAAGTCCAGCATTACGATCGCAGAATAAAATTAAGGTCGAACAGTTCAAGGTCGAATAGTTCAAGGTTGAACAGTATAGTTAGACGAAATCGGCGCAACCTGTCCGGCGGAAACGAGTGCCTGATATAAAAAGGCAGCGACCTCGGCACGGGTGGCAGGCTGATTCGGATTCAGTATATCAGGGCTGGGATGGTTCACGACCAAACCTGACTGAGTCGCTGCCGCCGCCGCCTCAACGCCCCAACTCGGAACTTGATCGCGATCGCGGAAAAGCTGAAGGGTCGAGTCAGGATTTGCCGGAGCTGTCAGTTTCAGTCCACTGGTGAGCGCTGCAAGTGCCTGGATCCGGGGAATTGGCAGAGCGGGCTGGAATGTGCCTTCGGGAAAGCCTTTCAGAAAGCCCGTCTTCACCGATGAATCGATCGCGTTGGCTGCCCAGAAGCCTACCGGAATGTCTTTGAAGGCGAGCGAGGCTTGCTGATTAGCCTGCTGGTCGAAGGTGTTTTGAATCAGTGTGGCAAATTCGGCGCGGGTCACGGGCTGATCGGGACGAAACGTGCCATCCTCAAAGCCGCTGATGTCCCCGCGCTGCGCCAATGCGGTAATAAAGGGAGCTGCCCAATAGCCAGAGGGCACATCCGGGAACGAAGCTGCAACCGGGCTGACAGGGGGAGCAGTCTGCGCCGATCGATCGACGGTTTCAGGACTGCGATCGGCTTCATCCTGGGGAAGTGGGACAGGGATGATTGCACCGGGAGTTTGGGGGTCGATCGTTTCCGGTAAAGGACTTGCCGATGGTGCAGGTTGTAGCACGGGTGGGCTGATGCTCTCTCCTTCTGCCGTGGGCGGCACGATTAGCAAATTGCCAGAATCGTTCTCAGGAGTTGAACTGGGTGACTGTTCCCCGGTCAAACCCGGAATTGGAAATAGTCCGGGCTGATTTGCCAGAAAGCTTTCGTTTCCGCGTGTGAGTCCCCAGGCAAGCACTGTTCCCAGGCTGGCAAAGGCCACCAGTACAGCGATAAACTCATCGAAATCCAGTGGGCTTCTACGAGAAGAGCGGGGGTCTGAAGGGGGGCGGGCAGTCATGGCAATCGTTCTCCTGATGAGTGACCCTGCACAGGCAGGCGATTGCCCGTCAGGGAAAACTGCTTCCAAATCGGGACGACAAACCTCAGCGACAAGGCAATATCGTCAGCCTGGAGACACTATAGGCAATATTCTCCGATCGAGATACAGTCTTTTGGCAGATCAGTCTAGCGCAGCTCAGCCAGGATTGAATCACTAGAGTTGAATCAGCGAAGTCAGATCACCGAATTGGCACGATCGTCACAGACAAATTTTCTCCAGCCAGCCGCCGCCGAAGCTGCTCGGCACTGTTTAAATCACGAAATAGCCCTGCCTGAACCGCAGGCTGACCGTTAACGGTCACAATCTGCGTTTGAGGCGCGAGCGATCGAACCCGATCCTGCAATTCAGCCGAATCTGCTGCCACGATTACACGATAGCCATAGACAATTCCGGTCGCCTGTTGCTGTGGTGGCTGAGGAAGGGAAGCAGATTGTGAAGGGGTAGGAGCCGTGGACAGGGGTGGGGGAGTTGTGCCTGGGGTGATCGGGGTTGTGGGAGTCGAGGGAACTGAGGGAGTCGGGGCAGTGCCTCCGCTGCTAGGCGAATTTGGCAATGGTAACGGACGAGTAGCAGTCGTGGCAGGCGGATTTGGCAGCGGCAACGGACGGCTGGCAGGGGTACCGGCAGTGGTACTGGCAGGGGGAGCAGGCGGGGGCGGCACAGCAGGAGTTCCCGCAGCAGGGCGATTTGGCAGAGGCGGCAGAGTGGCTCTGGGAGTGGTGACGGGCGGCACAGCAGGAGTTCCCGCAGCAGGACGACTCGGCAAGGGCGGCAGGGTAGCTCTGGGAGTGGTGACGGGCGGCGGATTTGTGCCTGGATTTGTACCTAAATTTGTGCCTGAATTTGTGCCCGAATTTGCACTTGGCGCATTGCCAGACCCCGCTCCCGAAGGATTACCCGAATTCGCACGGGGTGACTCTGGCGGCGGCACTGGAATTTGCACCGGAGCGGTAGAGGTTCCGGGCAGGGTGGTTCCGGGTTGAGGAGTTCCCCTGGGAGAAGGCTCGGTGAGCGGCGAAGTGCTGCCAGTTGGGGGCAAAAGCGGCGGACGAGAGGGAGATTGGGGATTGGGAAGCGAGGGCGGCAGGATGGGTCCAGCTGTGGCAGTCGGGGAAGTTGCAGCCGCAATCAGCACTGAAATCGGCTGATCGTTGGTGAGATAAACGTGTCCGGTTGACCGCCCGTTGAAGATGCGACGAGACAATCGCCAGCCCGGATCGAGCCGAATTCGGACAAACTCTCCGGGTTGGGGAAGTCCGTAAGTTCTACCGATCGGAATGTTGAGATTGCGCTGACGATTTGAGGCAGCCACCAGCACTAGATCATTGCCCTGCCGCAACACGCGCAAACTGTACTGCAATCCCAGGTCTTCGCCGCCCGTTCGCACTGAGTAAGCATTGCTGTCGTTGCCGCGTCCACAAATTCCTGTGAAATCAAACCGGGTAAGCAGCGGATCGACGATCGTTGGACCTGGACCCGTCTCTACTTCATCCCAGCAGGGGCGATCGTTTTTTACTTGTTCGATGATCAGCAGCCCGTAGCCAATGCGACCTGCCGGAGCTGCAACAATAACAAAGTTCTCTGGATTATTAATTTCTGCTTGCTCAAATTGCACTGCCGAGGCAGGAGTGCCCCAGAGCGGGGCTGCCATCAACAGGAGTGCGAGTAGTCCAAACCGTCTTTTTTTGCCTGTTTTCATGGTGTGTAGCAGCGTGTAGTGTGAAGAGCGAATCCAGGTGATGAACGTTGTGAACTTTTGCAAAACTGACAGCAGCTTCCCCGCTTCAGAAAGATAGCGTATTTGCCGTTGAGTGCCAATTCAGAGGGCCTGACCTACATCAATCTCTAATTTTTTTCTACGGGAACAGTCAAACCGGCTGTGTAGCGTTGCTTTAGTGCCCCAGACGATTAAGATTATGCCCCTCATTCGCGTGTTTTCCTCAGTTCATCCGGCAGTTCATTCGGCAGGGCATTCGGTTGATTTCCACTTTTCCGAAGGAGCGATCGCTGCTCAAGCTGATTTAGCTTCTGCCCTGGTTCAGGTTGATGCTGAGATTAGTGTTGACGATCTAAGCCAGTTTGAAATCATTCAAAATCAGCATTCTGCCTAGGGAATTCGGTTTGATAGCGGATCGCTTCCTCAACGAATTCGGCTGATACTGACCGGAGCCAACATGATTCATACAATGCTTTTCGATGCCGATGGCGGTTCCATTACTCAACCGTTTAGCAAAGTGCTGCCAGTGCTTCCCCAGACAACTCGGTCTGGTTTCTCTCTGTTCCGCAGTTCCAGCTTGAACTCAGTGCGGCTCCCCTCCAGGAGAAGTGCGAAGCAGGCGATTTCCTGAATACAGCCCTGACACGTCCCCAGATCCACAGGATTGAGCTACAGTCAATTTCGCTTTTTGTGCTTCAGTCACTTGCGATCGAAGTCAAATCAAAATCGAGATGCAAGAGGAAATGATTGTTTTTTCTGGAGTGAGCTTCAAAGTTTTCTGGAAAGATATTTATCAGGTTGCTGTGTTGAGAAACGGTTTGCGGATAATACAACAAGTCATACGAATAGATCACCCGTTCAGGTGATGAGCAACGTTTGTAAAATCGCTACACTATAAGTACTGATATACCTAAGCAGTTTGTCAACCCGGCAGGAAACTGTCGGGCTTTTATTCACTTTGCTTTTTTCGCTGTATTGTTTCTGTGTTTATTTGTGTCTATCTAAATTTGCGCTCAAACTTCATTCTTTGATTGATTCAAAATGAAACGCAATGAAGTTGAAGTATTGAATCACCCTTTTCGGTTTCTCTAAACTTACACCTCCTAAAAAAGTAAAAAAGGCTGAACTATTCTGACGATCGATTGACCGCAGTGTTCCCAGCCTTGTGCAGCAGTTCATGATTTTAACGGATGAATCCCACCAGCCAACTTGGAGACTAAGCGCGGGCAGGTGCCAAACTCCAACCGAGCGGCTAGAGCTTTCGGCTAGATACTTAGAACAAGCTGTAAGCCTCGTGCAGGTCGCGCATCTTCGGGCAGCGGCTCTGGCTGCGTTCGCATTGCCGGGCAATATTTGGCATAGGCACATCGATCGCACTGGTCGCCCGGAGTCGGGAGCCATCGCTGATCGCGCCGGAGTTCGATCGCCATATCGCCAATCAGTGACTTGACACGCTGACGATGCCCTGGCGTTGCCTCAAAAGAAATCTTTTCACCTGTCCGTAAATAGAGCAAGCTCATTCGCCGCAGATTTCGCCGATAGCGTTGCTCCAGAGCCAGATAATATAGCCCGATTTGCAAACCCATTTCGTCAGATTCGGCGTAGTCAATTTCCTTAGCTGACTTATAATCAATCAGTTCCAGCCCGTCTTCCAGATAATCGATGCGATCGTACCGTCCCGACAGCACAAACTCTAAATTCTCAACTTGCAGCGATCCCTGAATTCTGCCTTCTACGGCAAGCGGCTTTCGCATTGAAGACTGGTTCGCGATAAACCCATGATAGTACCGCCGCAGAATCGATCGCCCTTCCACAATCTGGCTGGGACTCAGATCAGTAATCTGCTGATTCCAGCAATAGTCGATCCAGTCTACTCCCGGAATCGGGTCTTGATAGTGCCAGTCCTGGTAAATCTGGGCAAGTGCCTGATGCAGCGAGGTTCCTAACACGGTAGACCCAAAAAAACTAGTTCCCTCTAAGCGTCGCTCATAGCGAAAGTAGTAGGCACGAGGGCAGCGGTGGTAGGTTTGCAGCTTGGCGGCAGAGAGCAGATAGGACATGGAACGAAACCCTCCGGGGAAAAGTAGCACCCACAGAAACGATCGAGCGATACGGTTCTATGGGTGCAGTCTGTCGGGCATGACGCTTTTATAATGACACTAGATGTAGGATTCGGGTAGGTTCTTTTGTATTAATTATTTCTATATCTAGCGCAAGGGGTAGGGTGAAGGGGTAGACATGAGCGGGGGTAGATATCAGGGGGGATAGACATAAGCAATTGACGAATTCGACTTGGTATTGGCGAGGGTAATTGATGCGATCGTCAAGGGAAAGAACTGCCAGGCAACCTTACCCCCAACAACTCCCTTCCCGCTCCCCTTCCAACTCAATTCCTCACCCGCCCCATCCCCCTTATCTCCCCGCCTCCTTATCCCCTCATCCACCCCTTCCCCTACCCTTGATATGATGCTTCTCATCCTCCCAATTACATCACCTCATGGCAGACCTCTACGTTTCCTGGTCAGACTATCACCACAAAATTGAACAGCTTGCCTTAAATATTCATCAGTCCGGCTGGAAGTTTAATCAGATTATTTGCCTCGCTAAAGGAGGGCTGCGGGTAGGGGACATCCTGGCACGGATTTTTGACCAGCCCCTGGCGATCTTGGCAACCTCGTCTTACGGTGGCATGAATAATCAGGTGCGTGGATCGATTACCTTCTCGCAGGACTTGACCATGACGACTGCGAATCTGGGAAGCCATGTACTGCTAGTGGATGATTTGGTGGATTCGGGAACGAGCCTTAGAAAGTCGCTAATCTGGCTCGATCGCAAATATGGCTTTTATGTCGAGGAAGTCAAGACGGCAGTGTTGTGGTACAAATCCTGTTCCTGCATTGCACCAAACTATTACGTGGACCATCTCGAAGATGATCCCTGGATTCATCAGCCGTTTGAGGAGTATGAGCAGATGAATCCGGCAGATTTACCCGATCGCCTGGCAAATCAGGCCAAGTAGGTCTGGGATCATTGCCCCGTTGGAGGATCAAGATTGGGAGCTAAGGATAAGCCAGGCAGACACAGGAAGTTCAAGATCTCAAGATTTATAGAGAATTCACGCAAAAGCGTGCAGAATTCCGCAGAATCGCCGATCGCCTCAGGTCGTGATCCAGCCTATGATGAGGAGCTAGGGCACTGGTCTAAGCAGAGATTTGAGCAGTCCGAATCGGGTTACGACCAGCCGGAATCCTGAACAGCCAGTGTCACAACCAGCGTCCGAGCTTCCAGCTTTGAAAGGGCAGGCAACTACAAAGTGCAGGAGATTTCTCAATCAGTCCTGAATCACAATCTACGCCGCCTTCAGCCATGATTCAGCTTTCTGAGCCAATCACCGCTCCGCTCGTGCTGGTGATCGACGACGATCGCCTATCACGGATGCAGATGCGCCTGTTTCTGGAGCGGGAGGGTTATCGGGTTGAGGAAGCGGTGGATGGCGAAATCGGGCTGCTGGCGTTTCAGGAAGTCTTGCCCGATATTGTGCTGCTGGATGCCCTGATGCCAGAGGTGGATGGGTTTACCTGCTGCCTCCAGCTTCAGCGACTCCCGGTCTATGGCAACACGCCGATTTTGATGATTACCGAGCTAGAAGACCGCCCCTCGATCGATCGCCTGTTTGAGGTGGGAGCCGCCGATTATGTCACCAAGCCTGTGCAATGGGCAGTGCTGCGGCAGCGAGTCCGCCGTTTGATTCAGCAGGCAAAGCTTCAGCAACAGCTTGAGTCTGCAAATCGAGAACTGAAACGGCTAGTTTCCGTTGATGAACTGACTCAGATTGCAAACCGTCGTCGCTTTGACGAATACCTGCATCAGGAGTGGCAGCGAATCTCACGGGAACGGCAGCCCCTTTCGCTGCTACTTTGTGATGTGGACTGTTTTAAGTTTTACAATGACACTTACGGACATCCGGCAGGCGATCGCTGCTTACAGCAAGTTGCCCAGGTAATTCAAAGCGTGGTTAAACGCCCGGGTGATCTCGTAGCGCGCTATGGCGGCGAGGAATTTGCAGTCATTCTACCGAATACCCCTGCGGAAGGAGCGGTTCTTCTGGCTGAGGCGATCTGTCAAGCCCTGCGCCAGCAAGTACTTCCCCATTTTTCCTCCTCGGCTGCCGCCTTTGTAACACTTAGTGTGGGCGTGAGTTCAATTCTGCCGAATGCAGAGAAAGCGCCTGCAGAGCTGATTCAGAATGCAGACCAGGCGTTGTACTGCGCTAAAAAAGCAGGCAGAAACCGAGTTTTCCTGAAGATCTAATAACTTTTAGAAACAAAGATTAAAGGGTAGAGATTGCTGTATCGATTCATACGATTCTCTTGCTTCTTGCGGGTGTAATGTGCATAAGTTGGATTGATTGTGGGATTTAATGGGCAACCAACTGTGAGTTCTATGAATAGCCAGCCCGACATGCATATTCACGTT
>NZ_JACJOR010000020.1:0-2711 GCF_014695615.1 Leptolyngbya sp. FACHB-711 | reverse complement strand
AACTCAAAGCTCATCAGCACAAGCGCGTTCAGCAGCGTCGCTTTCGGCAAAATCCAGTCACCTACCTGGCCGACTTAGAGCAACAACTGCTCAAGCTAACTTTGCTGTCCTAGAAAAAAACAGAAACGGTACTACAGTGGAAAGCAAAAATGCCATACGCTAAAGGCACAACTGCTGGTGGACTTTGACACGGGGCAGGTGATTGCCACTGCAACCGCCCAAGGCCAGACGCACGACTTCAAGTTGCTCAAGCGTAGCCGTTTACCCTTTGTCCCATCGCAGTTGTGTTTAGCCGACCGAGGGTATCAGGGATTTGCCAAGCGTCATGCTGGGGCTTGTACCCCAACCAAGAAATCGCGCAAGCAACCATTAGCCGAAGATGAGAAGCAGCATAATCGGGCACTGGCGAGACTGCGAGTTCGAGTGGAGCATGTCATTCGCCGCTTCAAGATTTTTCGCATCTTTTCAGGGCACTACCGCAACCGCAGAAGGAGATTCGGCTTGCGCTTAAATTTGATTGCGGGACTGCTCAACTACGAACTGGCACATCCCTCCTGATTCATGCAGGAAGTCTATTGTTTGTCCTTAAACAGCTTTTGCGACACAACCAGCTAGAGCAGGTAATTCTGGGTCTCGATCGTTAGGTGCCGGGCATCGGGTTTATCCATAGAAAACCTCCTTATCCCTCTCCTTCCGTTCTGACTCCTATTTCACTGCCAAAGTAATAATTCTGAACTAGTTCAAACACGATCGCTCTGATTTATTTTCTACTCTTCTTTGTAGAGTAGGTCACCAAATTTGTTCAACTCCTCTACTTTTCCCCTTTTTGTTCCTATTGTGTGGTCAGCCAGGTTGCTCTCGGCAATTCTTTATAACTAAATGGAGTCTTAGCAATGACGATCGAAGGAACAAGCGGCAATGATATTCTGCGCGGGCTTGATCAAGAACAATACATTTTTGATGGTGATGTCATATCAGGTCATGAGGGCGATGATCAAATCTTCGCTGGCACAGGGTATGACTGGGTTTACGGTGGTGATGGTAATGACGTAATTCTTGGCGAAGCCGCTGACGACCTTCTTTTCGGCGACGTTGTCGGTGCTGGTCGTGGGAGCGGAGGTAATGATCTGATTGATGGTGGCTTGGGTAATGATGAACTTAGTGGTGGTCCCGGCAGAGATATCTTAATTGGCAGCACTGGCGAAGATCGGCTAATTGGTGGATTCGGTAGCGATTTCTTTATCTTCAATAACTTGTTCGCTGATGGCATCGACAAGATTGACGATTTTGAGATTGCGCGAGATTACATTGTCGTTGATATAAATTCGGCTGGTTACAACAACGCCGGGCTCACACCTAACACCAGCATTACGGCTGATCAGTTTCATCAAGGAACAGCGGCGATCGATGCGAACGATCGCTTCATCTACGACAACACCACCGGCAATCTATTCTTTGACCCTGATGGCACAGGTAGTGCTGCCCAAACCCAGATTGCAAACCTGGATTGGAGACCCACGATCAGCCACTATCACATTTATGCCTATCAAGACCGCCTGCCAGCTCGGCAGATACCTGGCAACGTCAATAATCCGGCTCTGCTGCATGGGCAATGGACAATTACAAGCAATGGCACCACTACATACACGTTCAACCCCAATGGTACTTATGAATTTGATGCAACTACCGCCGGTCAGGTTGGAGTTAATTTTAAGGTGACTACCGTTGGTCGATATATCGTTGATATGAACGGAGTGATCACGATGACTCCAGTTCAAGAAACGACAAGGGAGTTCAACGGTGGAGTATATTCCACAAAAGTTAAAACGACGGGACTAACGACAGAGCACAAGCTTTGGGTTCAGGGCGAAGGTGCTCGCGGCAAATACATCTTGCTGGATGATGCAGTTTTGGTCAACGGCACTTATCAGCCCAAAGATCCTGATTCCAAACCGACTACTTATGAGTTGACTGGAGGTCCCAAAAACATCGATCTTCCAGGTTCAGTCACTCCTCCAGTCCCAGTCACTCCTCCAGATCAAGGGACGGGTGGTGGCAAAGGAACTCCTGGCAACGACAAGCTCATGGGAACTGCTGCTAAAGATACGCTGCTTGGCTTAGACGGCAACGACAAGCTTACAGGAGCGGGAGATAATGACATCCTCCAAGGCGGGAATGGTAATGATCAGCTATTTGGTGGTGCAGGAAATGACCAGCTTTGGGGCGGGACTAACAATGACGTGCTGAAGGGCGATCGAGGGCGAGATATTTTTGCCTTAGAAAATGGTGTGGGTCGGGATGTAATTAAAGATTTTAGCGATCGCCAGGACAAACTTGGATTGACATCAGGACTGAGCTTCAAAGACCTAAAAATCATTCAACGCGGCGGCAGCATCTTGGTGAGTGCTGGAAATGATCAACTAGCAATTATATCTGGAGTACGTGTCAATCAAATTACGGCTGCTGATTTTAGCCGGATATATTAACCCGGCAAGGAAAGAGAGGGCAGGATTAGGAGAGAAATTGTTAGCATAGAGGGTATGAACAAACCCGATGCTCGAACGCTGAATCTAGCCACTCAAAACTATCTGCCAACTAGTTGCGGGTTTTGCTCTCTGGGTGAATTTGTCTGGAAGCCTCTATCTGCTTCAACTTTCATCGACTCAAGCTAAAGTGACACAAGCCTTTTTAGCTGGATGAGAATTGGAGGA
>NZ_JACJOR010000002.1:0-1707 GCF_014695615.1 Leptolyngbya sp. FACHB-711 | reverse complement strand
TGCGCCCAAGGCTGATGGTTCTGAAGCTTTTACCTACGTCAGCTCTGGCTCGCGTGAACTGCTTGAATTAGAACCAATAAACGTTATCCAGGATGCAGACTGCTTTTGGAATCTGATTCACCCGGATGAACTGCCATCGTTACGAGAATCAGTGGCGATCGCCATCAACAATCGGCTGCCCTGGCAATGGGAAGGACGCTTGATTACCCCATCGGGGCGGCTCAAGTGGTTTCAGGGCAAATCTCGTCCAGAGCAAACTGAAGACGGCATGGTGTGGGATGGCTTGTTAATTGACATTACCGAGCGCAAACAGGCAGAACAAGCCCTGCGAGAAAGCGAAGAGTGGGCGCGGCTGGCAATTCAGGTGGGTCGGCTCGGCGGCTGGCGGCTGCACCTGAATACAAACCTGGTTGAAATGGACAAGCGAATGCGTGAAATATGGGGCGAGCCGGAAGATGCGGTGATGATTTCCCTGCCCAGCGTATTGGAGCGGATGCACCCAGACGATCGATCGCGCGTCGCTAATGCGGTGAGTGCAGCGATCGATCCACAATCAACTGGGAGCTACGAAATTGAGTACCGAATTATATGGAATGACGGCACTGAACGCTGGGTACTTGCGAAGGGGCAAGCCCAATTTGAAGGAGAGGGAGAATCTCGGCGAACGGTTGACTTCTTTGGCACATTGCTGGATATTACCCCTACAAAGCAGCGTGAAGCGGAACGCAAGCAAGCAGAAGCCGCCTTAGCCCAGAGCAATCAAACCCTACAGGCGATCATCCAAGCCTGCCCGCTGGCAATTATGGGCTTGCGCTCAGATGGCACGGTGCAAATTTGGAACCCTGCCGCCGCACGCATCTTTGGTTGGAGTCAACAGGAAGTTTTAGGAAAGTTTTTACCCGCAATCCCGGATGGTAAACGGAATGAGTTTTTAAACAACCTGGCAATCACCCTTCAGGGGCAAGGTTTAGCCGGAGTTGAGGCACAGCGTCAAAAGAAGGGCAATGTCCTGTTTGATGTAGAACTATGGGCTGCTCCAGTTGATGAAACCCAAGCCGGAATTAGCTGTGTATCGGTCGTTGCGGATATTACGGCTCGCAAACAAACCGAAGCGGCTTTGCGTCTCAGCGAAGAACGGTTACACAGCTTTGTGGCTGCTAACGTCATTGGAATTTTGTTCGGAGATTTAGAGGGCGGCATTCAGGAAGCCAATGACGAATTTCTCAGGATTGTGGGATACACCCGTGAAGATTTACAGGCAAGAAACCTGAGATGGAGTGATATTACTCCCCCTGAGTATCAGTCATTAGATGAGGAAGCAATTGCTGAGGCGCGGAGACGGGGAGCCTGTGCGCCCTACGAAAAAGAATATATTCGCAAAGACGGTCGCCGAGTTTCAGTTTTAATCGGTTTTAGTCTGGTTTATGCAGTGCGAGAAGAAGCAGTTGCCTTTGTTCTAGATTTGAGCGATCGCAAGCAGGCAGAGGAATCGTTACGTCAGAGCGAAGAACGACTGCGCCTGGCTTTATCAGTAGGTCAATCAGGAATTTGGGATTGGGATATCATCAACAATCACATTACCTGGTCAGAGCAAATTTATCAGTTTCATGGTTTAACCCCCGACACCTTTAGCGGCAAAGTAGAGGATTTTGCAGAGCTAATTCATCCTGAAGATCGTGCAAAAGTCTCGGCAGCCATTCAGCAGGC
>NZ_JACJOR010000199.1:0-4527 GCF_014695615.1 Leptolyngbya sp. FACHB-711 | reverse complement strand
GGTGACATTGCAATTTACTGAAGCTTTGAAGCCGGTCAGGAGTGTAATCAAGAATAGTCGAGCCAGAAGCAAAAGTTAGATGTGTCGGTTTATCTAGATGAATCTTCCCTAGATAAACTGTCTCTGACTTGTTTTTTTCCTAGATGAGATTAGGATGGAAAGCTCTTATGTATAGCGAACCCTGTAAGCACCGCGATTCTAGCTTGAGCCCTTAGCTTGAACAGCGGCAGCTTGCAGCTACTTTATCAAACCATTACAACTCAAACTCCAATTTAAGAAGTTCGAGGAATCTGCTTCCGGCATTACTTAATTTTAAAGTTGATTTTGTATAGCATTGCTCTGTAGAACTAGGTTCGCTCTTGCTTCTGCACCCTGTCCTTAGTCACTAAGACACAGCCAATAAGACACGGATATGAATTATGTTTGTGTAAACCTAAAGCTCGATCGCCCGATATTGTTCAATAATTCTCAAGAAATCTGCTTTGCGAATTTTTAACGTTTTACGATTGTCACCAATCCCTGTGTAAAACCACTCGCAGGAATGCCCAACGATCGCCGCATCTACAAAAGTGAGCAGCGGAGTGGTTGCTTGAAAGCCAAAGGGCGCAATGCCGCCGATCGGAAATCCCAGCTCCAGCACTTCTTTTTCGGTGGCAAATTTCAGGTGGTGGGGACTGACGCGAAGCTGAGCCGCAACCTGGCTTTTGTTGATTCGTTTTTCAGACTGAAGCAGAATAACAATAAATTCTCCAGTTTTGCGGTTGTTAAAGACGATCGTTTTAATCATGCAGTTTGGAAAGTAGCCAATTTGCTGTTTCACTTCTTCCATTGACAGCACAGGCTCGTGTTCTTCAACACTATATTCTGCCTGATATTGTTTTAGAATGCGTTCAACATTGATATAGCCGTTGACTTCTCGATATGCTTTCTGAGCCGTGACAAATGCATAGTAGCCGTTCTGACTTTTGGGATTTTCTGACAGAACGCGATCGGCATGAATAAAAGCATTGCTGGCTTCGGCATCTTCCAGCATATTGTTTGGTAGCAGTGCCATGATCATCGGGTAGGTGACGATCGATTTGATATCAAAAATTTTGTTAATTTCGCCTTCAACGCCTTCGTCAAACAGCTTGCAGAAAATGTTAAATCGGGTTTTTTCGGTGAGCTGTACTTCGAGCGAATTGTTTTCTTTATCAATTTGAGCGACAAGAGCTGTATCGCGCCAGTTTGGTGTGACTTTGAGCGTAATGGCATTGGCATTGTAGAACGACAGGAAAATGTAGCCTCCCGGTTTTAGCCACTCGTAAAAGCGACGCAGCATCGAAGCCGTATCTTCAATAAAACTGCCCATGCCAAAGCTGGCAATCACAAGATCACATCTGCCGTAAAATTGCGCTTCGTCATTCAGCCGCTCGTACTCAAAATCGTTGACCGAAAAGAAGATATTGCGAATGTCTTTTTCGCGCTTGATCGAGTTTGCCTGCGCGATCATATTCGGCGAAAAATCGTAGCTGTAGACCGATTCAAAATGTCTGTAGAGCGTGAAGCTGTGCCGCCCCGTGCCGCATCCCACATCGATCGCCACTTCGCCTCGATTTTCTGCTCTCAGCTTTCGGATTAGCTCATTGAGCAAATCTTCCTCATAGCTCATCGTCTCGCGGGTGGCAATCTTGGTGTTGTAGTAGTGTTTGTCATAAATTGGGGCAGCCACTTCTGACAGCACCAGATGAAACATTTTCTTTAAGCGTTTAATGAGCCGTTCTGCAACCACATTGACAATAAGCGAATACTGCTGATTGTTTCCGGGTAGCGGCACAAAATAATTAAATGATCGTGTATGCCTAATTTCATCGACTTCGGGAATATCAATAAAAATTAAATCTGTGTTGTCCTGCTTCAGAATTTGCACGATTTCTGAGTCAACTGATACCATTGACCACAGCGTAACTCGATCGATATTGTCCCGGTATTGTAGTCCTTTGATCGATCGGCGCAGCGCAAATTCAAACTGCGTTTCCTGATACAAGCTAAAAATAATCAGCAGTCGATAAACTCTAGACCGATAAATTTCCGAAAACTCATCATACGGCTGAGCAAATTCCAGCAGAATGCAGTTGCTTGCGTCTAGCCCTAAGAGCCCATTTGTGCCGGAATTGTCTTTGACTGAGGAATGGTAAGGCTTGACTTCAAAGAATCGATTGGTTAATCCTTCTTCTTCAAATTTTGCCCGAATGGTTGAGACAATATGAGCAACATTGACCTGTATTTCAAGTGGACTTTGAGAGAGCATTATGTTTAATATCAGTCTTGGATGGAAAGGGAACAGTGTTTTTCTAAAATTTGATTGGGTAAGGTCTTTTTAGAGGCTGCTTGAGGAGCAATTCTTGAGAAGTAATTAAGGTGCTGCGTTGTATCTCCTCAACTCCCTAATTTTGGAAAACTTTGAATCTTGAAGGAGAGGCAGGAAAGATTGGCTTTTAAGAAGGGCTAGGGAAATCTCCAGGGTTGAAAGCCTACTACAAGCTAGTTCGAATAACGATCGTGACTTTTCAAGCATCCTCTCGATCTCAAATCTATTCATGAATTGCAAGCCTTCTAACTCAGCATCTTTCGTACCTTTTCGATTTGCCTCGGCGCGTGCATCTTCTGGTAAAGCTCGATCGCCATTGTAAAACTTGCCTGGCTTTCCTCCACGAGCCGCATTTTTTGATAGGTCAGCCCAAGCTGATAGTAAACTTCTGCCAGATCTGCTTTTGCGCCAATCTGGTCGAGCAAGCTGCGGGCGTTGCGCAGGTGGGCGATCCCGGTTTGAAACTGTCCCTTCGATCGTTCGATCACTGCCATGCCGTTCAATGCTTTTGCCTGCACGAGAACGTAGCGGCTTTGCTCGGCGAATTCTTGTGCGAGTCGATACATTTTGAGGGCGCGATCGGGTTCGCCCAGATTTTGATACGTGAGTCCCAGGAAGATGAGGCTGTAGCCGTATCCCCAGCTTGTGCCGTGAAAAATTTCAAACTCGCTCAGCACCTTTTGCATATATTGACGGGCGATTTGCGGTTGATGAAAGCAGGAATGCAGATACGCGAGACAAAACCAGGAACCCACTGCGTACAGATGACACTCGGTATGGAACGCGAGTTCCTGCACCTGCTCAAACAAATGCGCTGCCTCTTTCAGTTCCCACAGCTCGATCTGGCACAGTCCAGTATTAAATAAAGCCAGGATTTCCAAACTTCTAAGGTCATACTCTACGGCGATCGCTCTGGATTTTTCGTGACACTGCATCGCCTGCTGAATTCGTCCGGTAAACCAGTACAAATCGCCCAGATGGTTGTAGAGTTGGCTGAGGACGTAGCCTGGCTGAACCCGATCGATAATTTGCTCGATTGCGCTGGTCATGCGCTGCAAAATGCCAATTCGATAGGCAGCCACGCCCAAAGATTCTTCCGGTTCCCAGGGGCTATGTCGCCGATGCAAAATTACTCTGGCTGCTGCTTCATCGTCGTTGATTTGCAAGCAGTGATAGTAAGCTTCTAGGGCTGTCAGTGCGTCCTCGATCGTCCGAATGGTTCTCACCCGTGCCGTCCAAAACAGAGCCGCCTGCTGATTTACCAGTTGCCAGTCTGGACTTGCTTTGAGTCGGGCGATCGACTCTGCCTGAATTGCCGGATGCAGCCGATACTCGCCGTGATGCGATTCCACCAAAAACCAGTCGCGCAAACAGCGCAGAATTCGCCCATGCTGCTCTTCGGGTGCGTCCCATAAGAGACCAATCATGCCTTCGGGAGGCAGGGTGGCGATATCTTGAAAGCGGTAGCAGCCCAGGCGACAAAGCAGGCGATAGGCTTCCGGGTAAAGCTGCTGAAGGCGATCGAAGTGGCTGGCAATGAGATCCTGCAAATCAGTTTCGCACAGCAAATCGTCCTGGTGTGCCTGCCAGTAGGCGGTGAGGTCGCCTTCATAGTCAAGCCGTACCGCGCTGCTGAGGATGGTCATTGCTTTGGCATTGCCGCGATATGCCCCGTGCATTTGCTCCAGCGAAGTGAGGTCGGGCGGGATGTGCTGATGCTCAAAAAACTGTGCCCAGGCAGAGAGATCAAGCTGCGGCAAAACATAAGGATGCAGGTTCACCGTTGCTTCATGGACAGGTTCGCGGCTGGTAATCAGTGTGATTGACTGTGCGGCCGGATCGGTCAGCACTTCCAGCAGAGCAACGTAATTGCGGTGAGGCTTAAGCAAATGACCGCTGCGGTCGAGTGCCGTCTCAAAGTTATCGATCAAAATTCCCACCGATTGCTGGCGCAGCTTTTGCCGCAGCCGCTCGAGTGCCAGGCGAAAATCGGCCGTTGGGTCTTCTTGGAAGTAGCGTTGCAGCCATTCCTGCACCAGCATTTCTGCCGGGATTAAGTTCTGGCTTTCCTTTGCCATCCAGCCTTCTAGCTTCAGCGTGAAGTGATGCTGCCGCAAAAATTCCGATGCCAGTGTGGTTTTTCCCAGCCCCCCTTCTCCCAGAATTAAGATTGCCTT
>NZ_JACJOR010000198.1:0-6782 GCF_014695615.1 Leptolyngbya sp. FACHB-711 | reverse complement strand
TTCCGATCTGTGCTGTATCAATCTGTTGTGTGGGTAGAGGTGGAGAGATCATCGATATCCTCCTTGACAGCTAACGACCAAGCTCACCAGATGCAGGCAACCTTGAACATTGAACCGACCAACTTGCGGCGTTCCAGTACAGCGGTTTGTTAGGCATCAGCTTGGCTAGATTGTATGTATTCAAGAAATTCTGGTGATTTAAACAGATCCCCGAAGGTTTGCCAGCCATTACTCACCGACTTTATTATCCACCCTAGTTCCTCAAGATGAGCTAATAGTCGAGGATTTTGTTCATCCATAAGACTAATGAGCTTACGGTAATCCTCTACACAACTGGTATCAAGAAGTGCCAAGTCTTGATGAATTAACTTGTTTCGCTCAACTACAACATCTGAGAGTGCACGTTTCTGAATCTTTAAGAAATCTGGGTTATCACAGGTGACCTTGAAATAGAAAGAAATTCCTGAATTGGAAGAGGCTGTTGTGGTTTCAACCTGGCTAGCATCAACTACAACATTTTTATGAAATTCCTGAACCAACTTACCTAAGCTCTGCTTGTGAAGCCTAGCCTGATTCCTACGCAATTGTTCGGAAATTGTTTCCTCAGTTCCCTCGAATTGGCCCATTGAAAGCAAATATTTCAATACTGCCTCTATTTTTGAAAAGTTGACCATGTTCCTCCCTAACTTTCTGAGTGCTTCAGCTCTAACTATTTCAATATCTATTGGCTCATTCATAGCAATTGATGGTAATACTTTCTTGTTTTCAGTAAACCCGTTTTACTACTACAACCGACAACCTAGCCGACGCTTTCATCTTCATATACAAAAATTTGCAGAACATTAAATTGCGGGTGCTTCCAATTTCTACAAACTTCGTTTTAATCAACGTCACAACTGATGGACTTAAGCAGAAGGTAAGTAGATACTCACGGTAGAGGGATGGCAAGAGCAACCCCACGGAAGAGCAAAGCCTAACGGCTCGCTTGAGCGGCTGCCAACAGTCACCGCAGTGCACCAAAACCTTCCCATAGTCCGCTCCAAGCGAATTGTTGGACGGCTAGTTGCCTAGAAGCAATACACTTACTTACAGCTATATGAGATTTATTGCGGTGCTGTTTGAGGATTCTGATTGCCTACACTACTTTGATAGTAATTGCCGTTACCTTCGTACGCCTTACCAGGATTACTGACTTCAACAGGAATTACCTGAGACGTTGATGTCACGGAAATATCACCTGGCGGTCTACCAAAAGCAGCAGTATTGGCAGCACATGCGCCCTTCAATTCTTCGGCAATTTCTTTTACTCTTTCTATATCGTTTTCCGATAGAGCAGTTATAAGCTCTCCTACTTTGTCTGATTGCTGCTTGAATTGAATCTGCGCCTGCCTCGTAACTTTCTCTTCCCTCCTAACATATTCCAGCATCTGTTCTTGCAAAGCACGAAAGAATGCAGAACCAGCAGTACCAACAACTAAGGACATAGCTAGTAGTGCAAAAGCGTTGTCAGGTTTAAGAAGTAATAAAACAGGCGGCGCTGCTGCACCACCCACTATTGATTGCGAAAGACAGCACTTTAGAATAGCACTCCACTTTTCTTTTGCCGCTTTTTCTTCTAACTTAGCTCTCTCTTTATCACTTAAATTTCTATTTTGCTTAGCCAGTTCTTGTTCGATCCTAGTTAACCTCTGCACGATTGGTTTTGATAACTCCTCCTCACTGACTTTAAAGTTCATTAGAAATGAAACGAAGCCTCCTAAAGCACCTGCTATGAAAATTATGAGAAGATGCCGTCCTAATTCCCATCCAAAGTCGAGAGTATTTAGCCGCTCATACATGTAATTCCTAGCAGTTTGTGCATGTACAACTTGTGTTGTTAACAAGGTGGACATGGATAGGAATACTGCTATTGCCAACCTGTGCTTCATGTTTCGATTTTTATGTATTCTGATTTCTCTCAGAATACATCTATGTAAAAGGGATTTCCGGGCGTACTTAGCAATTTGTCAGATTGCCGTCTAACTACTGATTGGGCTGAACTCGTTCGGGCTATCTACCCTGTAGAGGCAATTGGGCTGAATGAATTCCGTCTAATCGCTCCGATCGAACATTAGCCCGACATATTTTCCGTATAATCCTCCTGATTCCAGCCATTAGCCTGAATCCTAGAGCGTTTCTTCGGTCTTTTTTTGCCTTTTATTCTGCCTAAGATCTTAAAAACGGAATTAGCCCGAATCAAGGGTGTTTCGATCGAATTACAGCCTAGACCACGGCTGTTTCTGATCAATGACGATTACCCCGAAGGGGGAACTGCTTCGCATCGCCCCAAACCTCAATATTGCGATCGAAGAAAATTGGTAGGTTGAGCGAATGGCTTCTTGCGCTCCACTGAGAGAGCCATGACCCTTCCTAAAGATGGACTGAGGGAACTGGTCGAATCCCGATCAAACGAGAGTCTGACGATTTCTGGGCCTGAGAATGCGGTGATGCTTAGCAGCTCCCTCTTAAGGGCGCTCGTTCAGGTTCGACCGGGCGGAGTGATGCGGCTTTACAAACGCGGGGCTCTCATCACCATTCAGACCATTCCCCTGTAGCGTAGCTGTTGTCGCTCTAACTCCAGTGCAGAAAGGAAGGTAGGGGAATCCGTAATCCTTTAAGTAGGGTCAACCAGAATGATTACAATGGGAACGATCGCCTAGTCTAGAGAATCATCGGACTGGCAAAAGTTTGTACTTGTAACTTGTAACCCCTGCGGCACTAATCTATGACCACGATTCTGGAACAGGGCAATATCAGCATCCATACGGAAAATATTTTTCCGATCATCAAAAAATGGCTCTACTCCGACCACGAGATTTTTCTGAGAGAGCTAATTTCCAACGCAGTAGATGCAATCCAAAAGCTGCGGATGGTGTCTCGCTCTGGGGAATTTACGGGCGACGCGGGTGAACCGGAAATTACGATCGCCATTGATAAGGAGAAAGGCACGCTGTCGATTTCTGATAACGGCATCGGCATGACGGCGGATGAGGTGAAGAAATACATCAACCAGGTCGCCTTCTCTAGTGCAGAGGAGTTCGTCCAGAAATATAAGAACAGTACCGATCAGTCGATTATCGGTCACTTTGGTCTGGGCTTCTATTCATCCTTTATGGTGGCGTCGCAGGTTGAGATCGATACGCTGTCTTACAAAGAAGGATCGCAGCCCGTTCACTGGTCTTGCGACGGTTCGACTCAGTTTGAGCTTTCGCAGTCCGATCGCCAGGCGGTTGGCACGACAATAACGCTGACCTTGATGGAGGAAGAAAAAGAATATCTGGAGCCGTATCGGATTCAGCAGTTGGTCAAAACCTACTGTGATTTCATGCCCTTCCCGATCAAGCTGGACGGCGAACAGACCAACAAGCAAAAAGCTCCCTGGAAGGAGTCGCCCAACAGCCTCACCCAGGAAGACTATCTGGAGTTTTACCGCTACCTGTATCCGTTCCAGGAAGAGCCATTGCTCTGGGTACACCTGAATACGGACTATCCGTTTGTGGTCAACGGCATCCTCTATTTTCCGAAGCTGAAGCCGGATGTAGATGTCACCAAGGGGCAGATCAAGCTGTTCTGCAATCAGGTGTTTGTGAGCGACAACTGCGAGGAAGTGATTCCCCGCTTCCTGCTGCCCCTGCGCGGCGTGATCGACAGCTCCGATATTCCACTCAACGTTTCCCGCAGCTTTTTGCAGAACGATCGCACTGTCCGCAGAATTGCCGACTACATTGCGAAGAAAGTAGGCGATCGCCTCAAGGAGCTTTATCGGGACGATCGGACTCAGTATATTCGCTGCTGGCAAGACCTGGGAACCTTTGTCAAGTTCGGCTCGATGAACGACGACAAGTTCAAAAAGCAGGTCGAAGATATCCTGATCTTCCGCACCACGTTTGAAGGGACACCGAAGAGCGATACGTCAGCGGTTCAGGTGCAGTCGGCAGAGGGCGATTTGTGGCAGGACGTTGAGCCAAAGGAGCAGGCAGCAGACAGCCTGGACGGCAAATTCTACACCACGCTCAAAGACTATCTGGAGCGCAACAAAGCCCGCCACGAAAATCGGGTTTACTACTGCACTGACCCAGCCTCTCAGGCGACTTACGTGGAACTCCACAAGAGCCAGGGCTTAGAAGTGCTGTTTATGGATTCGTTCATCGATTCCCACTTCATCAGCTTCCTGGAGCGCGAGCATCCCGAAGTCAAGTTTTCCCGCGTTGATTCTGACTTGGATGAAACGCTGATTGATAAAGAGAAATCTAGCGAAATCGTTGACCCGACGACGAATAAAACTCGCAGTGAGCAGGTCAAAGAGCTGTTTCAGCAGGCGCTAGGCAAGCCCAAGGTAACGATTCGCACCGAGGCTCTCAAGTCTGACCACGCAGAAGCGGCTCCTCCAGCGATCGTCCTCCTTCCCGAAGAGCTGCGCCGTATGAGCGAAATGACTGCCCTGCTGACGCAGCAAACTGCTGAGTTCCCGGAAGAACATACGCTGCTGGTCAACACCGCACATCCCCTGATCCAAAATCTGCTGACGATCAACCAGGGCAAGATCCTTCAGGCGGGCGGTCAGTCTCCCTCGGGCGAATTGTCTACGCTCATCTGTCAGCACGTTTACGATCTGGCATTGATGGCGCAAAGGGGCTTTGACGCAGACGGCATGAAATCGTTTGTGGAGCGATCGAATCAGGTGCTAACCCGCCTGACGCAGTAGTAAAGTAGCCGCAGAGCAGGACAGGGAGAGAAGCTGCTCGATCGCTTGCAATCCGGCTGCGATGCTCTGCACTGCTGCTATACTAAGGGATTGTGTCCATCGAAGTCGAAATAACCAGGTCAAATCCTATGGCTCGTCGCTGTCAAATTACTGGCAAAAAGGCAAACAACGCCTACGCCGTGTCTCACTCGCACCGCCGCACCAAGAAATTGCAGGAAGTTAATCTTCAGGAAAAGCGCATCTGGTGGGAAGGGGGAAAGCGGTTTATCAAGCTGCGTCTTTCGACCAAAGCAATCAAAACGCTCAACAACCGGGGTTTAGATGCAGTTGCCCGCGAACTGGGACTGGATCTCAGCAAGCTATAAATTCCGCTTTCTGCGCTTTTTATCGGGTGTTGCTGCGCTTAATTGAATTCATTTCGATCGCGTTATTGACTATCAAAATTCGCTGTCGAAACCTTCTCAATCGAGAAATTCTATTTTTTCGAGCTTTCTATTTCAGAGATCTTTCTCAGGCAAAAGCCCTAGTGAGAAAGGTCTCTTTTATTTTGCTGATCTTTTTGCTGATTGCGGCGGCGTGTGCTTGAGGGCTGTGCTCAGAGGAGCCTTCATGATTTGGGCTTCATCTTCGTGACTCTGACGATCGCTTCATCGGATTTTATAATGCGTTGCGGTTCAAACCTGCGGCTGCGCTTGATCGTTTCTCCAGTTGGGGCGGGTATCCTATGCGGCAATAGGCGCAAATAGGCACAATCCGGGCAGGGTTTACTCTGGTTGACATTTCAGACCTTTTCCCTCGATAAATTTACTGAGACTTGTTTAATAATGTCTTGTTTACTTTGAACAAATTCGAGTTTCCCTGTGATTTCCTGCGCGTGATTCTCCTGTTGTTCCAGCGGCTAGAAGTTGTTAAGACGGTGATTACAGAGACCGATTGGCAGAATTGATCCCAAAAACACGGTTCAAATGTGAAGTTTTGAAAGGTCAAAATCTCATTTTCTCGAACCTCACTGACTAGGCAGAAAACAGGCAGACAGATATGTCAACCCCACGGAAAATCAGGGCAATCCCTAAACTGATGCAGCACCTTATCAAATCGCCACGTACCTGGATTAAAGGCTTCGTGCGCTGGGTCATGCGTGTGTTGCTCTTGATTGGCAGACAGCCTCAGCCTCAAGCAGGTTTTGTGCTGCCCACCACGGCACTGCTGCTGCTGGTCGTCACGCTGACGGTTGGCGCGATCGGCTATCGCACTTATACCCGGACGCAGCAGACGATCGGCGAACGGCAACAGCAGGTTATTTACAATGCCGCAACTCCGGCGATCGATCGGGCAAGGGCAAAGCTAGAGTTTTTGTTTGATCCGCTTCGTGATCCTCGTGCAGGGGGCGTTCCCAGCCAGCGACAGTTGCTTGGCATGATGCTCAACGATGGGCGGAATATTGCAGGTTCCCCCGGACCTCAACGCTTTCCATCTGATCCCAATGCTCCTGATCCCTACACGCTGCCAGGGGAAGAACGTCTCGACATTGACGGCGATCGTTTACGGGATAACGCCTGGAAGTATCCTGCCGATACAAACGGTGACGGTGTAACCGATGCAACCGTTCTCTATTCCATTATCATGACGGCTCCGGCAAACAATGCGGCTGGCGTCACCCCTGTCAATCCGCTACAAGATTCCCGGCAGACTGCCCTGGAGGATCGTGCCGAACGGCTGCAAGTGCGAAACGCACCGCTCAGTAATACTAACCAGGCAAACCTGGCTTGCCAGCGTTCTAACGGAGGGGCGGCAGGCTTGAGTCTTGTAAACGGCGACGGCTGGTTTCCTGACCCTAACAACCGCACCAGGCTGCGGAAGAATTTTCAGGTCAATGCCTATGTCGTACCGAATTCGCAAAACGGAACGGTATCGACGCTAGAGTTTCAGCAAGACCGGGAAGCAACCCAGGGCTTTAAGTGGGCTGCCTGGTTCCGCAATGACCTTGAGATCTTTCCGGGTGCGTCGTTTAACTGGAACGGGGCGATGCACACCGAGG
>NZ_JACJOR010000197.1:0-11489 GCF_014695615.1 Leptolyngbya sp. FACHB-711 | reverse complement strand
CGTTTGATGAGCGACAACCCCGCAATTCGCCTCTCAATTCGCTTCTTTCGCTTCTTTAAGTGAGCCCTTATTCCTTAATTGATTGCCTGGTTTCTGCTCTGGCTCGTTTTCCTGTAGGGATGAAGCGAAATCAGAAGTGAGTTCAATCTCGCTGATTTTTAAAATCAGGATTGGAGCGAGAGCAATTTAGCACTGCTTCACATCGCGTTGAGATGATTTTTCCGTTTCTTTTCTTGAAGAAATCACTAGACAGGAAGTTGATCGATGCCCCGATTCGAGCCAATAACCACCATTAATGAACCCTTCGCCAAGCGGGTCAGGGGGCTGGGATTAATTTCAAATTGGTTTTCCCGGCAAACAGCCAGCAGGTTTAAGCCGTAGCGTCTCCGCAGATCGAGGTCGGAAATCGTCTTGCCGTCAAACTCTGCCGGAACCACAATTTCAACGATACTGTGATCCGGGTCTAGCTCAAACCGCTCCAGCACTCCGGGGCGGGTCAGCGATCGGGCTAGCTCACAGCCCATTTCGTGCTCTGGAAACACCACATGATCGGCTCCCACTCGCTTGAGCAGCTTGCCGTGAATTTCAGAAGAGGCTTTGGCGACGACGTGGGGCACCTTGCCTTCTTTCAAATTGAGCGTCGTGATAACGCTCTCTTGAACGTAATTGCCGATCGCCACAATAACCGTATCAAACTCAAACAGCCCTGCTTCTCGAAGTGCGGCAGGTTCTGTAGAGTCAATTTGCAGCGCGTGGGAAGCAATTTCATCAGAGAGTACCTGGGCGACTCGTCGCTCGTCTGAATCGACCCCCAGCACTTCATAGCCCAAATGGTGCAGCGTCATGCAAACCGCGCGCCCAAATCGCCCTAACCCAACCACGGCAAACTGACGGTTATTCGATCGCAGGCTCTTAAAAAAGCTGAGAGAAGAAAGGGAAGATAGGGTCACGGAGTTATCAGGTAACGTGGCATTTTTTCTCTGACGTATTTTCTAGCCTAAACCAGAAGGGAAACAATCTATCGATCGAGAGGGGAAAAGCTACTACCCCACGAGCAGGTTCTCATCTGGGTAGCGCACCAGCGTTGGGCTGGGATCGCCAAGAAAGGCAGACACTAGCAGCAGCACACCGACGCGCCCGACATACATGGTGGCAATGAGCACTAGCTTGGCAAAAACCGAAACGCTGGCAGTAATCCCGGTCGAAAGCCCTACGGTCGCAAAGGCCGAAACTGCCTCAAACAGCACCCGGATAAATTCCACATCAGGGTCGGAAATCGCGATCAGGGTCGTGGCAATAATCACGGTGGTCAGAGAGCCAAACACCACGCCGATCGCCTTGCGGAGCAGAGCGGTTGGAATTTCTCGCTGATAGCACAGTACTTCAGACTTGCCCTGCAAGACGGCTTTTGTGCATTCAAACAGCACCCGAAACGTTGTGGTTTTGATGCCGCCCCCCGTACTGCCCGGACTCGCGCCGATAAACATCAGGGCAATGGTGATAAACAGCCCCGCATCAGTCATTTTGCCGTAGTCGATCGAGTTAAACCCGGCTGTGCGCGGAACGACTCCCTGAAACCAGGCAACCATCAGCTTTCCGGTGAAATTGTACTGTCCAAAGGTTTCTTCGTTGCGGTACTCCACCAGGAAAAAGGCGAGCGTGCTCAGCACCAGCAAAAAAATCGTTGTGCTGGTGACAATCTTAAAATTGAGCGGAAACACAACGCGTTCGCGGCTGCGAGTAATGCGATCGCGCAGCCAAATATACATTTCTTGAATCACCTGATAACCGATGCCGCCAAAAATGATCAGCAAAGGAATAATCAGGTTAATGGGCAGATTGGTCGCATAGCTGATGAGGTTGTCCGGAAAAAGTCCAAATCCGGCATTGTTAAACGCGCTGACGCTATGAAAGAGTCCCAGCCAGAGGGCACGATCGAACCCGTGCTGCGGCGCAAAGACGGCCATCATCAAAAATGCCCCGGTCAACTCAAAGACCAGCGTCGTCGCAATAATCGACTTCACCAACTGCACCACGCCCGATAGCCCTGGACTATCAAGGGATTGCTGAATCGCCAGCCGCTCCCGCAAGCCAAACCGCCGCCCCACCAGCAGCAGCAGAAACGTGGTTGCCGTCATATAGCCCAGACCCCCGATCTGGACCAGCAGCATAATGAAGAACTGCCCCCAGAAGGAGAAATAGGTTCCCGTATCCACGACCACCAACCCCGTCACGCAAACCGCCGAAGTCGAGGTAAAGAGGGCTGTAATAAAATCGCCCCAGGTTCCTTCTGCGATCGAGATCGGCAGCATTAACAGCAGCGTTCCCAGCAGAATCACGGCAAGGAAGCCAAAACAAATCGTGCGCGGCACGGTGACAAACTTGGACGGCCGAAACGACAGCTTTTTCAAAAACATTGAAACGTATTGATTGTGAGACGCTTGTGAGACAGGGTGAACCCTTTGCAGCGAGAGTTTTCCTAGTGTAAGCGATTCCAACTGCTCCAGTGTGGTAACCCGTTCGGGCAATGGGGCTAGGCGGCTAGAAAGCCAGGCGGAGCCTTAAAGTCAAGCAGCAGCACATCGCGATGGCGATCGCTCAAATTCCACGCCTCATGCTCGGAGGTGTCATCAAACACAAGGCACTTGCCTTCTTTCCACAATCGCACTTCGTTTGCCACTCGCAGAGCGCACCGAGGCGGCACATCCAGACCCAGATGGCAGCGCAGCACACCGCTCGGTCTGCCCGAATGGGGCACAATATGCGCTCCGGGAGCCAGCCGCGAAAAGCCCGCCGTGATCATGCCGGGAATTTGCTTCACCAGACGCGCCGTCTGCGGACAAAGCTCACAGTTGAAGTCAATCTTGACCCCGACAAAGTACAGCCCAAACACATCCCAGCCCGTCCGTTTGTCGAGCAAATATCGCTCTGGATAGGGAATGAAGTCTTGGCTTGGCAGTTGACTCAGCTCGTACTGAATAACCTTCCAGTTGTCTTCCAGCAGCGTAACGAAGTCAAATTGGTTCGCGTCGTAATACATCAGCGGTTCCTCATCGGCTATTCTTCTCCAGCACTATTCTTGATCGGGCACTATTCTTGATCGGGCAGGATTGGCTTCCACAGAATCAAGCCCACCACAAAGCGAATCCGATTCTTCCAGCTCCGAATCCGCGTTGCCATCCGCACCACAAACTGAACGTAGCCAAGTCCCTGCTTGATGTCTTCCTTCAGCGTTTGCTTTGAGGCAGGCGATCGCGGTGGTGGACCTTCCGTGCCGGGTTCAAAAATCCATTGATCTGGTGAGTGCATGAGCAGTTTCGTTTCCTCAATAAAGTTCGTTTAGACGTTTGAGCAGTGTGCAATGTTCTACATCGCTCCCTCAATCCCTAAGTTTGGCTTGTCGCTCTAAAAGAGCGAGGGGACTTTGCAACCCAGGGATCAATAGATTCCCCTTGAAAGGGGAGGGTAAGGGGACGGTTTGGGTCTCAGCAATGACTTCTCAAACATCCTCTAATAAACTAAGCAAGAGATACCAGAATGCCGATCCGCTTGGCAACTTTCATTTATCAGCTCATTGGACAGATAAGACATGACCCTAACCCTTCAGCAGCAGATTCAGCAGTTTTACGACACTTCTTCCGGTCTGTGGGAGCAAATTTGGGGTGAACACATGCACCACGGCTATTACGGTGCATCGGGACAGGAGCGCAAAGACCGCCGACAGGCACAGATTGACTTAATCGAAGAATTGCTGAAGTGGGCAGACGTGCAGCAGGCAAGCCAGATCCTCGACGTCGGCTGTGGGATTGGCGGCAGCTCTCTTTACCTGTCAGAAAAGTTTAACGCGCACACCACCGGAATTACCCTTAGCCCCGTGCAGGCAAACCGCGCCGCAGAACGGGCGAAAGCCGCAGGACTCAGCGATCGCACCCAGTTTCTCGTCGCAGATGCCCAGCAACCTCCCTTTCCCGACAATTCGTTTGACTTTGTTTGGTCACTGGAAAGCGGCGAACATATGCCCGACAAACAAAAATTTGTGCAGGAGTGCTATCGCGTTCTCAAACCGGGCGGCAAATTTCTCATGGTGACTTGGTGCCATCGCCCCACCGAGAATCAGCCCCTCACCCCTGACGAACAAAAGCACCTGCAAGACATCTACCGCGTCTACTGTCTGCCTTATGTCATTTCCCTGCCGCAGTACGAAACGATCGCCCGCGAAACCGGATTCCAGAATCTCCAAACCGCCGACTGGTCTGCTGCCGTTGCCCCGTTCTGGGATATCGTGATCGACTCTGCCTTCACCCCTCAAGCAATCGTCGGCTTACTCCTCTCTGGTTGGACTACGATCCAAGCTGCTTTCTCTTTGGGTTTGATGAAACGCGGCTACGAACGAGGTTTAGTCCGCTTCGGCTTACTCCAAGCCACCAAACCCTAACCCCTCGCCCCTTTTCACTTCCATTCCTTCAACATCTTTTTATGCCACGATCGCATATCCGGCTCTGGAATCTCGTAGAATCATGCCGATCCCCAAAAACAACTCCATGAGCCAGATTTCGCCACCCCGCCCGTCTCGATCGAACTTAATGCAACGCCTTCCCTGGATTTATGCCTTTTGGAAATTCTCCCGTCCCCACACCATCATTGGTACGACGCTGAGCGTTCTTGGACTGTATGCGATCGCCTTTGCGCTAAATCCTGCTTCTCTATCGTTGCCCTTGCTGCCCCTGTTGACCTGTCTATGCGGCAATGTCTACATTGTGGGGCTCAATCAGCTTGAGGACGTGGCGATCGATCGCATCAACAAACCCCATTTGCCCCTGGCATCGGGTGAGTTTTCCCGCCGGGAGGCACAGGCAATCGTTCTGACGACCGGACTGCTGGCATTGGGTTTGTCTGCGGTGCAGGGTGTGTTTTTGATGGCGACCGTGTGGCTCAGCGTGGCGATCGGAACTGCCTATTCGCTGCCCCCGCTCCGGCTCAAGCGGTTTCCGTTCTGGGCATCGGTCTGCATTTTTACGGTGCGCGGGGCGATCGTGAATCTGGGTTTATTCCTGCACTTTAATCAGCAGTTGGGCGGCAGTTTTGGGGTTCCGGCTCCGGTTTGGGCACTGACGCTGTTTGTGCTGGTGTTCACGTTTGCGATCGCGATTTTCAAAGACATTCCCGACCTGGAGGGCGATCGGCTCTACCACATCACTACGTTTACAATGCGGCTGGGACAAAAGGCGGTGTTCAAGCTGGCACTTTGGGTCATTACGCTTTGCTACAGCGGCATGATCGTGGCGGGTACATTGCTGCCGAATGTCAGTGCCCTTTTCCTGATCCCCACTCACGTTCTGGCTCTGATTGCGCTCTGGGTGTTAAGTAGCCGTGTGGACTTACGCGAAAAGCAATCGATCGCCCAGTTTTATCAATTCATCTGGAAGCTGTTTTTCCTGGAATATCTGGTGTTTCCGGCTGCCTGTTTGCTGCATCAAGGTTAAGTTTTCGCGCTTGAGGAATTTTTGGGAATAGCATGGCGATCGAACAAAATCTCGGCTATTTCTTCTTCGACAAAGAGATCCTGAAACAGGCACTCACAACCCCCGCCTACGCGATCGAGCATCAGCTTCCGGGCAATCAGACCGTTTATCAAATCCTGGGCGATCGACTGATTCAAATGGTCGTGATCGAACTGTTGATTCGCTATGGCTACTCCGAGGCAGACGACCTCGAATCCTGGTTGAGTCAGCTTGTCAACCCGGAAACCTTGAGCCAGATCGCTCAATTCCTCCAGATCGATCGTTTTTTGCGCCTCAGCAGCGATGAACAAGCCAGCGACACCCTGCCTGACCCCGCTATGCTGTCAGCGACCTTTCAAGCAACGATCGGCGGCGTTTATTTTGATGGTGGATTTCGATCGGCAAGCGAAGTCGTGAAGCGATTGTTTGAATCGTCTTTCGCTCAGCCAGAGCAAGAGTAAAGGACTTGCGCTGATGCCATTAAGATACCATTGAAACGATGAGTGAAAATTCTATATCTGAATGCCTTCCCTGGGCTGCTTAACAGGTATTCCAGATGCTCCATTACCCCAGGCTAAATTGTCCCCAGAATTGAGAGATTTACCCAAGGGGATCATCGCTGAATCACACCCTATTACAGGAGATTGATCTTAGACTTTAGACGATGAAGCCGCTTCCAGAGCGGCAATATCTTGAACGATCGGCTCAATCGGCAAATCAACGGGAGGAATGCCATGAGGCGACGCTGGCTTGGAGTGCTGCTGTTTTTGGTGACGATCGCTGCCGTTTTGCTGGGCTGGGGACTGCACCCGCAAAGATTCCTTCCCCTTGCCAGAGAAGTTGAGTACTCGTCGCCGTTTCGAGTCTCTAGCGATATGCCCCTTGTCTTGCCTCGATCGAATTCCGATCGCCTGATTGCCGATGTTGAGCAACTGGCATTTGTGCGGCATGAGGCAGCCGATCGTGCCCGTGCCCGCAGCTATATTATGCAGCAGCTTCAGTCCGCAGGCTGGCAGGTGCAGGAGCAGCCCTTTGGCGAGGGTGGTGTGAATCTGGTGGCAGAGCGTCCTGGAAATGGCTCAACTGCTGGCGTGATTTTGCTGGGCGCACACTACGATACAGTCGAAGATTCCCCTGGAGCAGACGACAACGCCACCGCAGTCGCAACCCTTTTGGAAACCGCCAGGCTCTTCCAGCAAAAGCAAACCCCGCGTTCGCTGCGGTTGGTCTTTTTTGACCTTGAAGAAGCAGGTCTGCTAGGCAGTGAAGCCTACGTGCAGCAGCTTCAGTCGGAGCCAACTTTTGATGGGGCAGTGATTCTCGATATGCTGGGTTACGCCTGCCAAACTCCTGGCTGTCAAACTTTTCCAAGTGTGTTGCCGATTGCCCCACCCACCGATCGCGGTAATTTTTTGGGGGTGATTGGCGATCAGGGCCATCCTGCCCTGACCCAGAGTTTTACCGATGCTAATCGGCCAAACCTGCCGCAGGTGTTAACGCTATCGGTTCCCACCATGGGACGCTTTACGCCTGACCTGGTTCGCAGTGATCATGCTCCTTTCTGGCGATCGGGGCGCGGTGCAGTGCTGGTCACGGATACTGCAAACTTTCGCAATCCCCACTACCATCAGCCAAGCGATACCCCAGAGACGATCGATCGCGACTTTTTCCTAGGTTCAGCCCAAACTGTGATCAATGCGATCGCCATTTTGCTGCAAGGTGCGATCGGCAATTAGCGTGAACGGTCGCCGAATCTCGTATGCTATGGATGGAAAATTTGCTTTCCGCGCTGCTGTTCAGGGTCATGCTATGTTGTCGCAGGAAATCCTTGCGCTTGCTCAACAAGGTCATTCGATCGCCATTGCGACGCTGCTGAACTACGTAACCCGATCGCACGGAGTCAAGGCAAAAGTCCAGCGTCAGAATCACTGTTTGCACGTTTTGCTGGAGGCGCAGCAGCTTCTTGATCAGGAGAAAGCGATCGCCTTTTTGCAGCGTATTCTAAGCGTCTTGAATGTTCAGTCGATTCAAACCATCATGGTTTATAGTCGTCGCCAAGGGGAGACTCACCTTGACTGGCGGCAGACGATTCAGTTTCCTTTTCCTTCTTCCTTCGAGCCGTCTTTGCTCGATACCTCTTTTTCTGAACCACCCGATCTGCTTTTGTCCGATTTGCCCCTGCCTCGGAGAAATTTTGTGACTCAAGCCTCTAATTCTTTCCCGGAATCCCTAGAGCCTGCTTCCCCTGCCCCGATCGACGCTCCAACACAGCTTCAAACCGAAGATGAGCAGAGCTTTACGGTTCAGCATCCTGCGTCTGATACGCGATCGCCAGCCTCTCCACAACCTTTAGAAGAAGTGTCCTACGCTGCGGCTGCGAATTCTCCTTTTCCTGACCTGTCCGGTTCTGATGATCTGCTGGAGACACCAGACGTGCTCAAGCGTCCAGAGTCCGTGATTTTTTTGCTGTTCATTAGCCTGTTTGTCTTCTGGGATGCCTACGTCGATTTTCTGGAAGCAGATTTCTCACCGGGAGCCACAGCTATTTCTGCCAGTCAGCTTGCTCGTCGCCTGAAGGTTAGCCGCAAAACCATTCGGCGCAGAAAACGTGAACCCGATTTTTCTACCTGGACTCAAAGCCTTGACCCGGATCAGATTGTCTGGGTTTATCGAAAAGGCTATTACCTGTCGCAGTCCTGAACTTTGACTTTCTCTGCCCCAGGACTTAGGATAGAAACAAATGAAGGGGAGTAGCTGCTGGCTTTTAGAGTTTGCTTCTGAATGACCTTTGAATTGCTTCAGGAAGCGATTATCTCTGCAAGCTAAGTGAGTTTGAGTCAACATACTGGTGATGAACCTGGCTCAAACGCAAAAGCAAAAGTTTTTGATTAGCGAGACCTTCACTAAGTTCACAAATTGATGTGAGCTGGTGAAGTGTTTTATCCTCATCACGCTCCGTCAGCCGTGACGTCGATCACTGACTGAATCGAGAGGAGCAACTGAGGATGTTAACCGGATTTACTGCGGCTCTGCTGCTAATTACTGTTTCCGAGCTGGGTGACAAAACGTTCTTCGTTTCTGCAATCCTGGCAATGCGTCACCCCCGTCGCTGGGTATTTCTGGGTGCAGTTTTAGCATTAGCCGCAATGACCGTTCTCTCGGTGCTGCTGGGACAGTTCGCAACTCTGCTGCCGGAAATCTACGTGCGCTGGGGCGAAATTCTGCTGTTTCTCTGCTTTGGGCTAAAGCTGCTCTACGACGCTCGCCAAATGTCGCCCAATGGCTGTTTAGCAGAAGAGCAGGAAGCCGCCGAAACGGTGATGGAAGCCGAGTCCAAGATCAAGCCGCGCCGATCGCTGGGGGTTGTCTCTCAGGCGTTTGGACTGACTTTTTTGGGGGAATGGGGCGATCGCACCCAGATCACGACGATTGCGCTGGCAGCGGCAAATCATCCGATAGGCGTTTCGCTGGGAGCCATTCTGGGTCACGCACTTTGTGCCCTGATTGCAGTGCAGTGCGGCAAGTTTTTCTGTGGGCGCGTCTCCGAACAGAAACTGACGGCGATCGGCGGCGGCTTATTTCTCCTGTTTGCTTCGATGAGCTTTACTCGGCTGATGGGCTGGGTGGGGTAAACGGGGTATAGCGTCCGCCCAGGTTTTCGACGATCGCTTTAGTATTTGCCACCATCATTTTGATGTAGCTATCGCCATCGCTGCCCGGTGCACCGATCGAGTCGGAGTAAAGCTTTTGGGGAGCCAATTTCACGCCCGATTCTTCGGCAACGGTGGTAATGAGCTGCGGATTGATCGTGGTTTCAGCAAAGATGCTGGGAATCCCCAAGCCTTTCACTGACTCGACTAACTTTTGAACCGTCTGGGCACTGGGCTGCTCTTCGGTACTGATGCCAATGAGGGTTCCTGGCACGGTCAAGCCATAGACACGCGCATAGTATTGAAAGGCATCGTGGGTTGTAACGAGTTTACGGCGATCGGGCGGAATTGTCGCGACCTGCTGCTGAATCCAGGTATGAAGCTGCTCTAGTTCCACGATGAGCCGATTGGCATTTTGGGTAAACTGCTCGCGATCGTCCGGCGAGAGTTCGATCAGCGCGTCCCGAATTGCCTGCACCATCTCGATCGTATTCTCTGCACTGCCCCAAACGTGGGGATCGGGAACTGTTTGCCCATCCTTTTGCAGGTCTAGCGGTTTGATCACTTCTCCGACCGCCACTTTTTTAGCGTTTGCTCCTGCGCCTTCTAGCAGACGAATTAGCCCCGGTTCCAGGTTGAAGCCGTTGTAGAGGATGAGCTGCGCTTCTTCCATTGCCTGGGAGTCGGTTGGAACTGGCTCATAAACGTGTGGGTCATCTCCTGGCTTTAGGATGCTGGTCAGATCAATTTCGCTGCCGCCAATTTCAGTCGTCCAGTCGCTAATCATGGTGCTGGTCGAGACGACGTTTGGCTTGCCGTCCTCGGCTGTGGACTGATTTGAACCGCATCCGGTTAAACCCATTACCCCGATCACTATCCAAAGAAGCATATAGCGGGATAGAGCTTTTGCCCCTTTTCCTGCCCGAAACCGTCCGTTATCTCTATCCCTTGATTGCATCAGTTCCTTTCCCATGACGGACTACAGCCTTTTCACATTGGTTTCATAATCTATGGTAGATTCGATCATATTGCGTTTTCATATTCTTCTCATTTTTCCTCCTCACGCTGCTGCTTATGACTGCCCTACACCCGACTGCCCGCTTCCAATCCTCTGCTCGTCGGTCTGCTCGACCTATGACTGCACCCCACGTCATCGCAGTTGAGCATTTGAGCGTTCAGTATCAGTCTGTCCGGGCACTTCAGAATGTCAGCTTTACGATGACTCCCGGACACCTAGTTGGTATTTTTGGACCTAATGGCGCAGGCAAAAGTACGCTGATCAAAGCCATGCTGGGCTTAATTCCCACGGTGTCTGGCTCCGTTTTTTATGGCGATCGCCCCCTTGCCGACCAGAAAGAGCGCGTTGCTTATGTCCCCCAACGATCGCAGATTGACTGGACCTTTCCGGCAACGGTCTGGGATGTGGTGCTGATGGGCAGAGTTCGCAAAATGGGCTACCTGAATCGGTTTTCAGTCACTAGTCGGCAGGCGGCTGCCGAAGCACTGGAACGAGTCGGAATGTCGCAGTTTCGCAATCGGCCTATCGGTCAGCTATCGGGCGGACAGCAGCAGCGCGTGTTTCTTGCCCGCTCTCTGGCACAGGAAGCAGATGTATTTTGCTTTGATGAACCCTTTGTCGGCATCGACCAAAAGACCGAAGACCTGCTGTTTGGCATCTTCCGGCAGCTTGCCGATCGCGGAAAAACCGTCCTCGTCGTTAATCACGATCTGGGCGAATCAATTACCCACTTCGACCGGCTACTGCTGCTAAATCGTGAACTGATTGCTTGCGGCGATCGGAATCAAGTGCTCACGGTTGAAAATATGACTCGTGCCTACGGCGGTCATGTAAGCTTCTTTGGCAAACAGGCTGCGTAGTTTCTTGATGGGAAAGCGTTTTTGAGAAGTCTCAAATTCCCTACCGTGCCCCCCAATTCCCCAACTTTGCGGGACTTTGAGAATCCTGAAGCGAGCCGGGTTCTCCCAAACTTGACCTGCCAGGGGAAGGGTTCGGATCACAGTTTTTACCCTCTTACTGCTCGAAATATCGAACGTTTTCTATGCTTTCCCTCTTGCTCGACCCACTTCAGTACGGCTTTATGCAGCGATCGCTCGTGGTCGCAATTATTGTTGGAGTCCTCTGTTCGGTAGTTGGCAGCTATCTGGTAGTGCGACGGATGGCGTTACTGGGGGATGCAATTAGTCACTCGCTGCTGCCCGGACTAGCGATTGCCTTTATTGTGGGCGCAAATTTGTATTTGGGGGCGTTTGTAGCGGCGTTGCTAAGTGCGGTGATTATTAGCTGGATTCATACCCGCTCGCCGATCAAAGAAGATGC
>NZ_JACJOR010000196.1:0-4638 GCF_014695615.1 Leptolyngbya sp. FACHB-711 | reverse complement strand
AACGATCGCGCACCGCTCTAAAAATTGCCAGCGATCGGGTGCAGGCAAAATATGGAATGCCCTGCAGTCTAGCACTGCGACAACTTCAGCAGATCGAGCAGCAGGCGGCTCATTATCAGCAGACCGAACAGCCAGATCTCCAGGTGCGGGTGATTCGGTTTCTGGAGTAAGAAGGAGGGCAATCGGTTTAAAGGCTTTGGGGAGTCCAGGTCGGACCTTGACAGCGCGGACCGTCCGGCGTCCAGTGCAGCAGATCAATACACATCCGACGCGCTTCCATCTTCGTATCCCAGGCATGGTAGACAATGTATTCTGCCTGACCGTCTGGGCTGACGGCGATCGAGTTATGACCTGGACCCAGCACCGACCCCGGAACCGATCGCAGCACTCGCGGTCCTGCCGCATTGCCCACATCCGAGTAGGGCCCCATCACCTGCTCGGCAACGCCATAATCGACTCCGTAGCTGTCTGTTTCCCACCGTCCACCGCTGTAAAAGCAGTAGTATTGACCGCCGTATTTACGAACGCACGGGCCTTCCAGCGTGTGCCAATCATAAATGCCGCCATACATCGGGCGATCGGCTAAAAATCGCTGCCAGTCCTGACGGGCACGCAGCACTACCTTTGCTTCCCCAGCCAATTGAGTCATGCTGATCAGGCGATCGACAACCAGAGCAGTTCCCGCCCGAACACCATCTTCTGTATCCAGAAAATCTTGAGCGTAGAACAAATACCATTGCCCATCATCGTCCTGAAACGGGCTGGGATCGATCGCAAATGCACAGGCTTCTGGATCAACTAGCGGCTGACCTGCATCCTGATATGGACCCAGCGGGTTAGAACTGGTCGCTACGCGCAACTGATGGCGTTTGTCCTCATGCCCCACTGAGTAATACAGGTAAAACGTGCCATCGCAGTATGCAACTTCCGGGGCCCAGAAATTATCCCCCAGTGCTGGGTCTGGACGCTGCAACGCATTTCCGGCAAACTCCCAGCGAATCAAGTCATGCGATCGCAGCAGGGGAAAAACGCGTCGTTGATGACGGTCCTCCACCTGCCCTGCCGCTTCTGCCGGACCCGTGCCGATTGCGTAGTAGACCCCCTGATGCTGCCAAACAAACGGATCAGCAAAATAATCAGGATAAACGGGATTTGTGTAAGTTTGCGCTGCCATTTAATACTCGAATTTCACATAAGTCTCGGTTGCCTGAGCGGGCAGCTTTTCGACCGTTTGACAGCGGAGCAACTGCCGAAGCTCAGGTGAAAGACTATTGTAGTAATCCGTTTGCAGCGTTAAATCTACCTTGTGGGTGTGAAGCCAGTGCATCACATAGCCCATGACAATCAGCGGACGCGGCTGCGGCGTGATGTTGGGTGTGCCCCGGTGCAGAGCCAAGGGCGATCGAATCATCACATCACCGGGCTGCATATAAAATTGCTCCATTGGAATTTCGCCCGCCCGCACCTTGACCAGTCCCTCTTCCCGCGACATCCGGTGCGTACCCCGCGCCATCTCAAACGGACCATTTTCTGCCGTCACTTCCACCAGGGGAAAATTGACTGCCAGGGCATAAAGGGGCGTGACGATTTGATCAGTAAACAGCGGATTAAAATCGCGGTGAATGTCCTGATACTCTGCTCCTTGAAAGGGAATGTCTGCCGCAAGCTGAACCAGCCTGTATTCCTGAAAAAACACGCGGTTGAGTACACCCAAAATCGTCGGATTGGCGAATACCTTAGGGTCAGCAAAGGGAGCCACCCAAGGCAATGTCGTGTACCAGCGCGATTTTCCTCGGGGAGCTAACCCGTCCACTCGCTGCTGCCGCTCTTGAAATAGCGCATCAAACGCCGCTGCCCAGGTTTCAATCAAGCTTCGATCGAACAATCCGCGAATAACGCAAACTCCGTCTCGATTCAGGTCTTCTGCCAGTCGATCGATCTCGATCGCGCTCAAGCTTACAGGATTAATACTTTGAACCATCTTAATTGCCCGCCTTACTCTGGAAGAGATATTAGAAGAAATAAAGGAATCGGAAGCGTTTTTGAGGAGAATGGTTGGGCTAACTTCAGCTCTCTAACTCTAGTCTTCTAACAGAGCAAAATGTAGCCCTCTCTACAATTCCTATTCTGCCCAACGGTAGAGGCAGGCCGCCGCAATATTACCAAATTTTTCAAAAAACTCAATTTCTCTGATTAAAAAAACTGAGCCGACAAAAAAGGTTCAGATAACGGATAGTGACCAGGTATTGCGCCTTTGTTTTGCCTGATACAGTGCAGCATCCGCTTCTGCAATGAGCTTTTGGGTTGATAAATTGCGCGACGGAGTCGAGCATACAACCCCGGCACTCAGCGTTACATAGTGAGCGATCGCCGAAGCCGCATGAGGAATCTGTAAACGTTGCAGGCTATCTTGAATAGCATTCACAACTTTGACCGCTCCCTCTTCACTCGTATTAGGCAAGATCACGGCAAACTCTTCGCCGCCGTAGCGAGCAGCGATATCCGCAGGACGCTTAATACAATCAGAAATTACCTTTGCGACCTGCTGTAGACAGGCATCCCCTGCGAGATGCCCATAGCGATCGTTATAAAGTTTGAAATGATCAATATCGCAAAGAACCAGTGCCAGAGGCTGCTGTTCGCGTCTGAGCCGTTTCCACTCTTGGTCAAGCATTTCATCAAAGCAGCGGCGATTGGCAATCTGGGTGAGACTGTCGATGTTGGCAATGCGTTTCAGTTCCAGGTTGACCTGCTGGAGGGCAGCTTCAGTTTGTCGCAGTTGATGATTTTGCTCAACGAGCAACTGCCGTTGCCGCAGGATCGTAATTTGATGCTGAACTCGCGCTAATACTTCTTCGGCTTGAAACGGTTTAGTCACATAGTCGGCCCCACCTACGGCAAAGGCACGAACTTTATCCTCTGTATCGTTTGAAGCGCTCAAGAAAATGACTGGAATGCTGTCGGTTGCGGAATTGGCTTTGAGTCGTTCACACACTTCGTAGCCGTTCATTTCCGACATACGGATATCTAAAAGCACTAAATCAGGAGGAGCAACCCCGATCGTTTCCAGTGCCATTTCGCCACTCGTAGCTTTCCTGACAGAATATCCTGATTCACTCAGTAACAGGGCAAGAGAACGCACATTATCAAGATGGTCATCCACAATCAGGAGCGTGGCAGGGTGAGTCCTGACTTGAGTCGTATTGCTTTCTTCCGATGTGCGTACTCTAAGCATGGTCATTTGAAGTTTCTGGCGAAGTTAAAACAACAATTTGTTTAAAGCTGTAGTTTTGCGCCAGCTGACGCAATCCCTGAATTAGAAATTCCTGTTCCGCCGGAATTTGTTGAATGAGCTGCTCTATTGCGCTGTCGTCGCAGAGGCGGGCTGCTTGACGAAGGGCTGTAATCCATATAGGTGGCATCGCTAGCAGGTCAGACGCCTGCAAATTGATAGAAGGATTGAGCAATTCCTCACCCGATGCGGCTACTTCACTGTTTGCATAAACATATTTCACTCCCAAATATTCTGCCATTTTGCGAAATAGCGCCTCTTCCTGAAATGGCTTTGTCAAATAATCATTACAACCCGCAGCTAAAGCTAAGGTGCGATCGCCTCTGGATGCCTGAGCCGTCAGCGCAATAATCACTGGAACTTCACCGCCTGGGGTAGCGCGGATTTGCTGAGTTGCTTCGTAGCCGTTGAGTAGCGGCATTCGGACGTCCATATAGATTAAGTGGGGATGCCATTGCTGCCACTGAGCCACAGCTTCTTGTCCATTAGAAGCTTCTCGAACTTCTAACCCAATCTGAGTAAGTATCCTGACTAGCAATATTCGGTTTTCTGGTTGGTCATCAACCACAAGGATACGGTACACAGGTTGATTGGGAGCTAATCGGCTCACGCGACCTGTGAAAGCCGCTACTGGCACATCAGCCGATCGCGCTACAGTAACAGGAAGCGAAAAGACAAACGTGCTGCCCTGTCCCACAGTGCTTTGCACGGTGATCTCTCCGCCCATAATTTGTACAAACTTGCGGCTGATGGTCAATCCTAATCCTGTTCCATCGGGCGAAGTCCTTCCGGCTTGCGTCTGCACAAAAGCACTGAAAATTTGCTCTAGATCATCATCAGCAATGCCAATGCCTGTATCAACGACTTCAAACTGAAGCACAATTACCTCGTTGGGGAACTGCGAAGCAATCGACAGATGGGAGTCATTTCTGCGCTCCTTAACGGTGACTCGTAAGGTCACATGACCCTGCGTTGTGAACTTGATCGCATTTCCCAAGAGATTGATCAGCACTTGCCGCAGCTTGTTTGCGTCGATCGTCCCATATCGAGGCAAGTTTGAAGCGAGTTCAAGGTACAGCCCCAATCCTTTCGTTTCTGCCCGCTGGCGAAGCATTTCCTTGAGGGATTGCAGTAAATCAATTAAGTCAACGCTGTCTTCGTTAAGCGTGATGTGTCCAGCTTCAATTTTTGACAAATCTAGAACATCATTAATCAAACTGAGTAAATGATCGCCGCTCCGCCGAATTAGCCCCAGGTTTTCGCGTTGTTCTGCGGTGAGACGCTCATCAAAAGACATCACCTGAGCAAAACCCAAAATCACATTGAGTGGAGTCCGCAGCTCGTGG
>NZ_JACJOR010000195.1:0-7638 GCF_014695615.1 Leptolyngbya sp. FACHB-711 | reverse complement strand
CTGCGCTGCCCCGATGCAAGCTCTATCGTAACTACTTCCGTCGCTACTTTGAATGAGCCAGATAAATGAATGAGTCAGATAAACGAAACTGTCAGAGCAGTTGTGTCGCAAATACTTTTTAGTGACAAACTTAGTGACAAACACAGTATCTCGTTCGCGTTCCGTTAAGCGCTAATTCCGAAGAATGCTTCAATCAATTTTACTTGAGACACACTGTCTCCTTTGCTGATTCCCTTGACTTGTCCTTTGCGAATTAGACTCATTGCTTCAATACAATGATTTCGGGCAGGAAGTGTTTCCACTTCAACAAGAATTGGGAGGCTATTTAGGGTGTGACTAGAGAAAATTGAGCTTCCCCACCTTGTCATTTATACGACACAACCAAATCTTGAAGGGTCAGCACTGTACAACATTACCGTAGTGCCGTTCGTATAAGATTTACCTCTTGAGGCTTTCCTATTGTGCTTAAGCTCATTATATAAATGTTTTGTAACGTTTTTGCTTAAACCTTACAAAATTCTTAGGAAAACGCTAGGCAACAATCGCAGCGCAAATTCTGGAAGTAAAACTGAGATTAATCCTTCTTTGGCTCCGAAAAGTCTCGCGCGACTAGATGCGATCGCTCCTGCTGCCTTTGCATCAGTTCATCCAAGAGCTTAAGCTGCTGCTCCAGTTCAACGATCGCATCCCGTCGCACGATTGATCGCTCCCAAGCAAGGTGCTGGCCACTGCCAATGCGCCCTAGAGAACGAACAGTTTGCTTACCCACACTTTCCTCCTTTACTAGGCGAGCATAGTAGTAGGTCTTGCCTGCCTTAGAAGTCGTCGTTGTTGTTGTGAGAAAATAACGTGCTGGAGCTACAGACCCACTTTTGCGAATTGCTTCGATGCAATTTAAAAGGCATTGCTTCTCGGCTTCGAGGTGAGAAGAGAACATCATTATTTTCGTAATGTTTGCTTGTCTATCTTACAAAAATAACTGATCGGGGAAGACTTTACATCCGCACTTGCAAATTTGAAAAATCATTCTGATTTTGTCAGATTAGATTTTTAACCTTACAAAAATTGTCAAAACACTTAGAAGCCAAAGAAGCGCGAATTCCTAGATGATTAAGAACCAAAGGCAGCTGCAATATTATAGAAGCAATAAACCATAAGCTGTGCCACATCGCCTAATCAGGGTGCAATGTAGTTGCAGCAGTACTGTCAACTCAACTAGACAAATTTAAGAATAAGCAGATAGTCCCTGGCAAGTTGGAATCACAGGATTATGCGGCAGGTTTCAACCCAACAATCTCTTGCCAATCCTGAATCCGTTGGCGCATCTGTTCACGGTAGCACTGAGCGGTGAGCGGGTGTTGTTTCGGACGGAAACTGTGGCACATCCTGCAAAAGAGCATTCGACGATACGAAACATTAGCGTCATGGGCTGCCGAAGCTATCTTCGGCTCGACCCACCTCAGAGAATGCATCTGTGACGATCGCAATATCTCCATCTCCCCGTCCTCGTTTTACTTTCTTTGCTATCCTCGTTTTACTTTCTTTGCTATTTTTGTTTATCATTCGTGTCCATCGAATCATCATTGAGGTCAGTCTTTAGGTGGACGCACAGTTTTATGCCTCCGTAGAAGATAGAAAAATAAAGTTTTCCAGGATAAACGCACTACAATTTTGTAAATGAATATTCTCTAGACATCATTCTCTAATAAACACTACATCTAGAGAAGATTCTGAATAAAATTCAAAATTTGTCTTTGTTTATGAAGATGCGTTTGCCCTAGGGATAGTCTCACGATAGGAGGCATGAAAGTGGGCAAGAAACGATGCGACATGAGGAGTGCTTCAGTGCTTTTGGTCGCGGTGATGGTACTCGCGGGCTGTAGTGGACCTCAACGCAATAACAGCAGTAATGAGAGTAGCAATCAAAATGGAGGGAACACACAACCTGTTGCTGCAGTGATTAAAGGATTAGATAATCCCTTCTTCCAAACAATGCAGCAGGGCATTGAAGATCAGGCAAAAACCGCAGGTACGACTGTCACAGTGCAGGCAGCCAATAGTTTAAACGACACGACAGGACAGGCTGATAAAGTGCAGGCATTGGCGGGGCAAAATTATGGCTGTTTTATCATCAATCCCATCACACAAACAAACTTAGTGCAGCCCCTTGTTCAGGTTGCTAATGCAGGCAAGCATATCGTTAACATTGATAGCCCGATCAGTAAGGAGGCTGCACAGACAGCTAATCTGAAGCTCTCGACTTACATTGGCACCGATAACGTGAGTGCGGGTAGATTGGCTGCTGAGGAAATGGCTAGATTGCTGCCGGATGGTGGAGATGTCGCTTTGATAGGCGGTGTTTCTGGAGATGCAACTAGTCAGGCTAGGCTGGAAGGCTTTCAACAAGGCATTCCCAATAACATTCGGATTGTGCAAACCGTTTCCGCAGATTGGGAGCGGCAGAAAGCATTGACCGCCGCTGGAGACATTCTGCGGGCACGCCCCGATTTGAAAGGATTCTTTGCTGCGAATGACGATATGGGATTAGGAGTGGTTCGAGCACTCGCTGATGGGGGACAACAATCTCAAGTGAAGGTGATTAGTGTAGACGGACTCCAAGATGCCATTAAAGCAGTGCAGCAGGGGACGTTGTCAGCAACGGTTGCTCAGTATCCTTATGCGATCGGAGCAATGGGCATGGACGCATGTCGGGCAGCAATTGCGGGTGAAACCCTGCCACAGGACGTGACTGCCCCCGTTGCCGTGGTGAACAGGAGCAATGCAGATCGAGCGCTGCAAAGTTTCCCCAAACCCTTCTCTGACTATGAAAACCCCTTTGCCGATCTGCTGGGGCAGTAAAGCCTGAAGCAGCGATCGCCATTTCTTGCCGTAGGGGTGTTTCTTCAAATGCCCCTGCGATTGCCCATTGATGCAATTTTCCTACATCGTAGAAGGTATGCCATGACACAGGCTCATACATCTCCAACCTTGGGGCGACTGCGAGACCCTAGCTTCTGGGCAGATTGGACAGCAGCCGTCGCGCTAGTTCTGTTAATTATCGTTTTTAGCATTGCTTCCCCCGTATTCCTGACGGTGGGGAATGTGCAAGCCCTTCTGCTCGCAGCAGCAATTCTCGTCGTGCTGACGATTGGACAAACTTACGTCATTTTGACTGGAGGAATCGATCTATCTGTCGCTTCGATCTTGACGCTAGGAAGTGTCGTGCTTGGGCAAGCCTATAGTCGCGGCTGGGGAATTGGAGTGGCGTGCTTGTTGGCAATCGCGGCAGGTGCTCTCCTAGGACTAATTAATGGGCTCGTCATCGCTAAAGGCAAAATTACCGATTTTATTGTAACCCTTGGCTCCCTTAGTGCAGCGGCAGGCGCAGCCTTAGTGCTATCCGATGGGAAGCCCGTCCAAATTGCCAGTCCTTTTCTATTGAGGTTCGCGACGGGCGGTCTGGGTCTTATCAGCTATTTTGTGATTTTGGCAGCGATAATCGCCATCATCGCGCATATTGTGCTGTTCCATAATCGATTTGGTACTCATCTGCTGGCAACAGGGGGAGATACAGAAGCAGCACGGGCAACGGGAATTAACACCGATCGCATGAAAATCATGGCTTATATGATCTCCGGCTGCTTAGCAGGAATCGCCAGTATTATGCTAACTGCTCGTGTAGGCGCAGCAGAGCCTGCCTCGAATACCAGTTTTCTGCTCAACTCTGTGGCGGCTGTGGTGCTGGGGGGTGTCAGTTTGTTTGGTGGACGAGGCACGGTTGCGGGTCCAGTCATCGGTGCGTTGTTGCTCACAGCGCTTGTTAATGGTTTGACGTTGCTGTCGGTTTCCCAGTTTTATCAGCCACTGGCGGTCGGGATTGTCGTTGTTCTTGCCGCCTTGCTTATGAGGTATCAACAATGAGTTTAGATGAACCGATTCATCCATCAGGAGATGGTTCGAACCCTTCCAATTCCATCTCATCCCCTTCTAGAAATGGGGGCCTTTCCCCGTCTACTAGAAATAGCTCAAGCGCAACAATACCCAATTCTTCAAACGTACTCTTGCATGTCGATCGGGTTAGCAAATGGTTTGGCAATGTTCATGCCATCACAGATATTACGATTTGGGCTTACAAAGGCGAGATTACGGCGATCGTTGGTGACAACGGGGCAGGAAAATCTACATTAATCAAATGCATTTCAGGAGTGCATACGCCGACCGCAGGACAAATTCTCATCGATGGCAAACCCGTTCATTTTGCCTCCCCAGAAGATGCTCGACGGACAGGGATTGAAACGGTTTATCAAAACCTGGCGCTTTGCAATGACCTAAGCATTTGGCAGAATCTGTTTTTGAACCGCGAGTTGGTTAAACGGTTTGGACCGCTCGCATTTCTTGACCAGCGGACAATGCGGCGTCGATCTGCTGAAATGCTCAGTCGATTAGAGGTTAACATTCCCAGCATTAATGCCAGAGTACGGCGTCTATCGGGTGGCCAGCGACAGGCAGTTGCTATCTCCCGCGCTGCAAGTTGGGGGTCGCACCTGGTGATTATGGATGAACCGACCGCAGCCCTTGGTGTACGCGAAACCGCTCGCGTTGAAGAATTGATTTTGCGGCTTCGAGATGATGGTTTGGCAGTGTTGCTCATCAGCCATAACTTCGATCAGGTAATGCGCCTTTCAAACCAGATTTGGGTGATGCGCAGTGGTCATTTAGTCGGGGGACGACGCACTGAGAATACTAGCGGCAAAGAGCTGGTGGCGATGATTACAGGAGCCCAACAGGAGGAACAATCATGAATCAAATTGGTGTCCACGCGCTGGTGTGGGTTGGAGGATGGAGCGAGGCGGAATGCCGAAGGGCGATCGAAAGTAGCAAGGCTGCGGGGTTTGATCTGATCGAAATCCCAGTTCTCGACCCTTCCACGATCGACATCGACATGACCCGGCAAGTCCTCCAGTCGGTTGGGCTGCAGGCAGGTTGCTCTCTAGGTCTCAGTTTTGATACCGATATTTCAAGCGTAGATCCAGCAATTGTGGCGGCAGGCGATCGCCTTCTCCATCAAGCTTTGGAGGTTGCTCGCGGCATTGGTGCTAACTATTTGGGGGGCATTCTCTATAGCGCTTTGGGCAAATATTCTCAAATGCCCACAAGGGAAGGGCGTGCAAACTGCGTTAATGTGTTGCGTGGCTTAGCGAGGGAGGCTGCTGCAGATGGCATCACGCTGGGTTTAGAAACCGTCAATCGGTATGAAAGTAACCTCCTCAATACAGCCGAGCAAACAATCGAAATGATTGACGCGATCGGCGAGGACAATGTGGTGGTACACCTTGACACGTATCACATGAACATTGAAGAGTCGGGTTTTCGCACTCCGGTATTAACTGCTGGCGATCGTCTAGGCTACGTGCATGTCGGGGAAAGCCACCGGGGTTACCTCGGCACGGGCACGATAGACTTTCCGACGCTGTTTGATGCGCTAGCTGAGATCAATTACCAGGGCACCATTACCTTTGAAAGCTTCTCCTCAGCAGTAGTTTCCCCCAATCTTTCCACAACGCTAGCGATCTGGCGCAATCTTTGGAGCGATGGGATGCATTTGGCTCGCCATGCGCGTCAGTTCATTGATCAAGGATTGCGAACCGCATCGCGATCGCTTGCTGAAGCGAACCCATAACCGTTCTTCAACCCTTTCAACAAACCTTTAGAATTACCATGCTGCTGGGAATTGATTTGGGTACAGGTTCCGTTAAAGCTTTGTTATTGGATAAGGCTGGAACTGTATTGGCTGAATCTTCGCAGACTTATGGGGTGCAATCTCCAAAACCAGGTTGGGCAGAGACAGACCCGGAAGCATGGTGGGAGGCTGTAGCGATCGCAGTGCGGCAGGCGATGGCGAATTCTTCGTATCCTGTTGAGGCGATCGGGCTTTCGGGCCAGATGCATGGGGTTGTGCTAGCCGATAAAGAGGGGCGACCCTTGCGCCCTGCTATTCTTTGGGCAGATATGCGGTCAAGCGATGTGCTCGAAGTCTATCAGCAGCTTCCTGCCGACTTGCTGCACCGACTCGCCAACCCGATTACGGCGGGAATGGCTGGGCCAACGCTCGTGTGGTTGCAGCGAGAAGAACCGAATATCTATGCTGCCGCTCGTTGGGTTTTGCAGCCAAAAGACTGGCTACGTTTCCGAATGACAGCGGAAGTCGGGGCAGAACCCTCAGATGCCTCTGGAACCTTACTGTTTAATGTGCGATCGGATCAGTGGGCTTTTGAGGTGATGGAAGCATTGCATCTTCGCACCGACTGGCTTCCAGACCTCTTTCCCTCCAACCGTATTACAGGGCATCTAACGGCTCAAGCTGCTCATCATTTGGGTTTAGAGACAGGAATTCCTGTGGTTGCGGGGGCTGCTGATACCGCAGCAGCGATGCTGGGTAGTGGCCTGCTCGACCCCAGAGCAGTGCAGCTCACAATTGGTTCAGGAGCTCAAATTATTACGCCGCTCGCTCAGCCCCATGCCGATGATTCCCTTCGTACCCATCTCTTTCGTACAGCTTTGCCCGGACAATGGTATCGGTTAGCAGCGATTCAAAATGCCGGGCTGGCTCTGGAATGGGTACGAGGAATTCTGGGCTTAAGCTGGACAGAGGTCTATGAAGCCGCTGATTCCATTCCTCCTGGGTGCGAAGGACTGACGTTTTTGCCCTATCTTACTGGGGAGCGTACGCCTCATCTTGATCCTCACGCACGGGGTACCTGGGTCGGATTGGGATTACACCATACGCGATCGCACCTGATGTGGGCTGCTCTGGAAGGAGTTGCTTTTGCGATCAAGCAGGGAATGGAAGCGCTTCCTTCTGAGTTGCGCTACCCGCAAACCACGACTCCTGATATGTCTATTCCGCACGTTCGCCTGGCGGGTGGTGGTACCCTTGAACCTGCTTGGAGACAACTGCTCGCGACAGTGCTACAAGTGCCACTCTATAGCATTGCGGTATCAGCAGCCTCAGCCCGAGGAGCCGCGATTCTAGCAGGTCTAGGAATCGGAGCCTATGGCGATAAACACATGATTCCTCAATTAAGGATTACGGCTCCCCCAACCCTTCCAGATACCTTTTCTCCCAAGTTAGACAATGCTTGGATACGCTTTCAGACTCTTTATCCAACCTTGCTCCAGTGGAGATCGCAACTTCCTTAGGTACTGTTAACTTAACTGGACAAATTTAAGAATAAGCAGATAGTCATAACACAAGTCCTGTAGGAATCAGTTCCTAGTTGAATTAGCGAACAGGAGGAGGTGAAGCCGTTGTCGCAGCTCTGCCGAACTGAGCTTAAGCTCAAATTGCATTTGCTTTCAACTTCTCAGGATTAATTTGAAACTGAATTGTTGCAGCCTTTCTTTTGCCAGGAAGCTCCTGTGCCCCTAAGATATAGCCTTCCTGCTGCAACTCCTCTACAGTACGCCAGAAGATTTGGTTGTTGCGTGCAGTATTGCTCCCGAACAGGTCAAGATTCTTGAACAGATATTGTTTAGAAATCGTGAGGTACTGTCCGTCCTGCGGGGAGTCCCACTTCAACCGGCTAGCTAGGTAAATCAACAGCTTTGTCTTATAGTCGTTCTTCGCATTGTTTCCTA
>NZ_JACJOR010000194.1:0-16039 GCF_014695615.1 Leptolyngbya sp. FACHB-711 | reverse complement strand
TGATGGCTGCTTCAGTCCCTGCACCCAGATTCACCGTTTGAATCAGCTCTGCCAAGGTAGTCAGCACGATCGACTGCAATCGCACCGTTCTCATGACTGAAGATGCTTGAGCAGGAGTCACAGGTTCGGGATGAGTTGAGTAAGTCGGAAACCCAGCTCCAATGTCACCGCACTCTGCTTCGAGCTGCATGACGGTTGCCAGCGTTGCAGGGTCTTTCATGACATCCAGCAGGTTTCCCGTTTGCTCATACTGCCGCTGTAGTGTTTCTTCATCCATAATCTAGTCCTCTAGCCATCTACAGATTGCAACAGCCGCCCATATTCAAAGTACCTCAGATTTTCCCTATCCGGATCTTGCCCACTGGCCATCATATTGCGTTGTCGGTAAAACTCTTCTGATGCAGGAAGTGCATGAAGCCCAACGCGCCCCGCATACCCCAAAGCAAGACTGCGCTGTCGAGCAAATAGAAGCAGGGCAGTACCAACGCCATACAGATAAGGCGGATCTTCCAGGCTTTTCCGATTCCAGGGAGCAGAAGCCAGGGCTTCAACATAAACTAGCGGGTAACGCTGGGGCAACCACGACCGATGCCACCGAGTTTCAAGCCATAGCAGTCCTTGAGTGAGTCCTTCATACTCAATTGCATAAGCTTCAAAGCGATCGTCGTTGACGGATAACCGCTTTTTGGTCGCCCAACTCCAGAATGCGTCGTCCTGCCCAAGCTCTCGAAGAATATCCCGCCAAATGCCTTCAAAATCATCCACATGATTTTGTTGCATTTGGCAGATCTGAGCCTGGACAGTCTGTCCTGATCCAGTTTTAAGAGCAATCACTTGCAGCATAGTTTCCACAAGTTGCCAAACTTCTCTAAAGCGATAGACTCCTCCTCTACTACTGCACCCAAGTAGAGGCGCAGAGTGCAACAGGAAAGGAAGCCAAATACTACGATCGGTTCCCTCGATTTCTGGCAATAATCTCGTAGTTATCATCCCCAATCAGCTTTTCGTGCAGTTCAATATCACTGCGCCGTGGGTAGGGCTTCCCGATCGGCAGTCCTTTGTCGTCTACCTGCCAGTATTGCTTCAGCCCTACTGCGGTCAAGTTGGCTTGCACTTCAGGCGATAGGCAATTGCCTCGAACATAGGTTCTCAAAGGTTCCAGCTCCTACTCGAATTACAACAATCAACGAGCAAGGGGGTTTGCGATACCGTTGGATGAGTTATCGCGCCAACCTCATGAACCGTTCTCAAACGATCGTCTCCATTGCCGCAGCTCTAGAACCAGGCGATTTGATCGGCTATTCGTGCAAGACAGCAAGGTTTACTGTGCGCTGGCTTCAATCTCCCACAATCACTACAGGCATTATCTGGGATATTCATGCCTGGGGAATTCAATGCGTCCCCCAGGATGACGACCGATCAAAATTGCTGGTTGCGGTTCAGTGGTATGAACTTTGCACACCGTTCTAGCTTTGCTTCTTCCGTCCTCTGCCTTTGCTTGCGGTGGTGCGAGGAGCCGCCTTTGATTTAGCGGCTGTTTTGGTAGCCGTTTTGGTGGCGGGTTTAACTGCTGTTTCAGCTGCTGCCGTCTTTGTCCCCGGCTGTCGTCCTCGACGTTTTTTAGGTGCCGCTTCTTCAGCAGGTGCCGTTTCAGCAGGTACTTCAACAGGTTCAGGAGTCAGTTCAGGCGTGCTGACTGCTTCAATGATGGGAAGCGTTTCAGTCTTACGAGGGCGACGGGTGCGGCGCTTGGGTTGCTCCTTCTGGGGCAGATAGGCTTTGAGAGAAGCAGGAGAAATGGGAATGCCATGATCGTGCAGGATAACTGCAATATCAGCATAGCTATAGCCTCGCTCTAATGCCGTGTGGATCGGGTCTGCCAGGGCTGCAACCGCTTCTCTCAGGGTGTATCCTTCCTTTGTCTTTTCAGGAAGCGTAGTGAGGCTATCGGCAATGCTGCTGATTGACGTGGGGGAAACGGCAGAAGAAGAACGAGGCATAATCTTGAAAATTAATGTGACAACTCTAACTTAGTGTACCCTCGAATTTTGACTAATGAATCTTTCGATAGATTCATCAAAAGATCCATCAAATTAAGAAGAAGCGTTTGATCAACGATCGAAGACGCTATCCTCCAAATAGGCACAGGCAGAAGCAATATGAAGTGCTGGGATTGGTCAGCAGCGTGATCAGAACGTTATCTAGGAGGATTAACCATTCAAGATGCTATTGAGTTATGACAACTCGCCCTGGTTCAGGTTCAACGGTCGCAACCAGGATACCGAGAATCTGGTCTACTTCGCTGATGAAATAACTGCTGCTATCAATGTAGGCAGTTTGCCCAATCAGCTTGAGAAACTTCCACTCTGTCCCAGTGGTCACAACTCCGTAAATAATGGGGATGGGTTCACCCTCCTGCTCGTTGAATTGCTTTGCGGCAATCATGCTGGCGATGCACTGTCCCAGCCCAGAAGGAATGTTCTCTCGCTTCGCTTCTACGATCGTCACAACAGGTTGAGTAACAAAGAACTGTTCGGGCGATCGGGCCAGGATAAAATCACAGGTGCCGTTTAATCCACGCTCCAGATCCACATTAAACTCAACACCCGAGAACAAACTGACCTGCCCCTTAAGAACTCGCCTGACTTCTGTGAGCACAGGCATAATAATGAGTTCCGACCGGGCTTTCTCGGTGTTAATGGCGGTTGCCAGTGACAAGTTTTCCTTCAAATTCAACCTAAGCAGTTCACCAGGCTGAACTGGCTCAATCTGAGGAAAAAGCGTCTCAGTCTCAATGGTTGTGATACGAAAGTCGCTTTTGACCTTACTGAGAGTGAAGTTGCTATAAGGCACAGGCGTTGCTCCAAAAGTTCATCAAACCGCTGCGAAAATACCAAAACTTTGAGTTCAATCGTCTATCTTCCAAAACCTTTGATTTTGCCATTGAATCAACGAGGGGAATTAGCCAGTTGTTGCACAAACTCTGCATGTTCTGGCAATCGCGTTCCTTGCTGCACTACCGCTAACACTTGCTGTAAGTTTCCGGTTAACAGAGCTTCGACCGCTAGCCACAACCCTGGAAAGATTTGGCTTCTGATGATGCCATCTGAATCTACAGGCAAGCTCAGGTAATCTCCCTCGCTCAAATAAAACCAATCCAGCTTTTGGTCCAAGACTTGCCAGACAATGTATTCTTGAATGCCATTTCGCCGGTAGGCTGTTTTCTTCGCGTGCAAATCGATCGCTGCACTGCTCGCAGCAATTTCAACGACCAATTCAGGCGCACCTTCAATGTAGTCGTCTTCACTCAATCGCGATTGTCCCCCAGAGGTCTCGTCAATCAGCAGCACTGCATCAGGCTGCGGTTCGTTGTCAAGATCCAGCCTCACAGTTGGCGCATCTGCCGTTGAAACGCCGGGGGTTGCAGCAGCATAAGTTATCAGCCAGCCAATCACCCAGCTATGCGGTTGACCATGACTCCTGAAGCGCAAAGCAGCAGGCAGATAGACGATTCCTTCAATCAATTCAGCTTTCTTGAGCTGAGGCATGGCATTGTAGCGTCGCTCAAACTCGAAACGAGTGAGCCGATCGCCATTTTCGAGAGGGGGAATCTTAGAACCTTGCGTCAGACGGTCAACCATAGCACAGTTCTTACGGACTGACAGAATCAACTTTCATTCTAAGGCTCACGTTTTCCATGTCGCGTCTCACAATCGTTGATCGAGGATTCCTGTAGCCGTTGACATACTCCTACGACTCCGCTTTGCTAAAGTCGTGGGATTCTAAGGGTTCAGACAGAGATTGCAGGCTGAGCCTTTCTGATAGCTCCTAATTCAATCATTGATGCCCGTTCACCATGACTCCGGAACTCGAAGCACAGGCACTTGCAATCCTAGATACTCTTACCTCTACCCCATTTGGGCAATGTATTCCTATCAGCCGATCGTTCAAAGATGTCACGGCAAGTGCCAGTATTTATGCTGTTCGACACCGGGAGCTTGGACTACTCTATGTGGGCAAGACCCGCTACAGTCGTGAACGGTTCCGGGACGGGCACAAAGCTTTCCTCTGGTCCTGGTTAGATCTCTACAGCCCAGAGGATATTAGGCTTCTACTCTACCCCCTCGATTTCGTCCAGCTTCAGACGCTATCATCGAGTTTGGAAGCTATCATCATTGCTGCGGCACAGCCACCTTATAACGCCAGATATCCTGCGAGGGACTAATGCAAACTGTTGGCACACCCCTAACCCCTGAGCAAAGCGACGAGCATCTTAGCCCGATTGCCGCCAAAATGTTTCTGACGGCTCTACCGGAACACATTCAGCGAGCATTGCTAGCGCATTCTCAGGAAACGCAGTACCCGATCGAGATGGTTCTGGAAATGGCGATCGCAGGTTTTCTAGACAGTGAGGCGATCACGTTTGCGGACTGCCACTCTGAATATGTAGACGGTTGACATACTCCCACGGCTAAAGAGCAAGGCTTCCAACCATCCCAGGAGGCTCTTGTGTAACAAGAATTTAGAATCCCATCAGGTACAAAATTAGGAGTGCAAAAAGGAATAGAGCGAGAAGGAGCACCCCGTACCAAAACAGCAAACAAGCCCTTAGGAAATGAGCCACGATCGCATTCCCCAACTTCCGTCCCAGCAGCCCTTTAAGAAAGCCTTTGAGCGGGGTGATCACCTGGTGGTGAATAAAGCGATTGAGGGGAATCAGATCAATAAACGGAATCTCATAGCCGGTGCAATTCTGGAAATCCACTCGCTTGTAGCTTAAGTGCTCCACATCGTGGGCTTTCAATAGGGGAATAATCGGATCTCGTCCAAACAAAAGATTGAGGGCAATCTTACGCCTGAGCGACTGCTTCCAGCCTCTGCTGTTGATGTAGTGGAAATATTGGGGCGATCGATTGTTCTGCTTTCTGTTCACCTTTGGCATGGAGAATTAACCGCCAACAAAACACCCTGCGATCCACCCAGTCTGTCCTGCTCCCAGTTGATTGATCGCAGCACGATCGGGACTGGGATAAAGCGGAGCAGGGGCGATCGCCTCATGCCAAACTATCTCAGCATTCACGACTGTCCTGCCTGTCAGCTGTACCAATTGACCCCGTGCAACCACTCCCAGCACAGCCTCACTCAATAAGCTGGGAGCAGAGCGAAAATTCGCATTGCCCAATTGCCCATTACAGGCAGTAATCCTTTGAACCTTGCTTTGAGCAATTGCAGGGGGTGAGAAAGCGGGGGCAATCGCTTGTCGCTGTGCCCCTGCACTACGCGCGGGAGCGGTCGGCACAGTAGAAGCGATCGGGGTCATTGAAGGTGCAGTGGGTGCAGGAGCAATTGGTGGAGCTGCGCCTTCGATCGCAGCAGCAGAGCGAGACTGAGGAGCAGCTTCAGCACTAAATGCCGTTGTTAAGGAGTTCTGCGACACCGGCACGATCGCATTCGATCGCTTCGCGTAGCCGCCTTCGGCGGATCGCTGCCAGGTCAACAGACTGCTCAATCCCAAAGTTGCTAAGCCCATCAAGAAAACAATTTTGCTCAGTTTCATGAGGATTCGTCTCCAATTAATTCATCAAAACGCTTCCAATCGTTTGGGTCTTCTCCCCACGCTTTACCGGGAAGTTTGCGACCGTTTTCGTAGAGGATTTTGCGAAACTTCCACTTCGCAGCCAGGTATTTAATGCTTGTTCCCGATCGAGGTGTGCCCCAGATTTTTTCAATAGTTTTGCTTTGGTTTTGAAGCTGGTCGTATTGCACGAGCACCCGCTGCACCAGTACGGGAGAAATGCCCGGTGCAAGGGGATTTTCTGGTGCGGCACCGGAAGAGTAATCGGTGGGGTGAGCACCTGTAAAATCCTGGTGCAGTAAGTCTTCAAGCCGCCGCACTATCTCTGGTGCGGCACCCGTGCGATCGGGTCCCGCACCGGAACCTGCACCGTCCGCACCAGAGTCCGCACCGGAGTTTGTTGTGTCTTGCACCGATCGATCAGCTTCATCCAATTGAGTTTGGTCGAGTTCACTTTCAAGAAATTCACTCTCCTCTTCCTCATCGGTTTCAGTTGCTTCTAAAAGCGGAATCGTGAAGGCTGAAAGATAAGCATCAGGGGCAGGCATTTGCGCGAGATAAGGTTGCTCATTCGGCAATGCAAATAAGCCATAGTATTTGTATTGCTTGTCTTTCGTTTTGAAGTAGCGTTCGCGTCTGAGGCGATACTGCGCTTCTAAGTCTGACTTTTCTGTGCCCTTGCAGCGGTAGTTAATGCCGATCGAAATTGCCCCGCCCATAAACAGGAGCCCCAGGTTCTCCAAATCCACCACGTTGATTTTGAGCTGGTTTGCCATCAGGTTTTGCCCAGCAATCAGGGTCAGCACTCCCAGTTCTGCCCCCATGCGCCACAGTCGCAGGAGGTAGGTGGATACGGCAAACTTGGGGGGAAAGTCATGGTCTTTTAGCCATTCCAGATCGTCAGGGTCCACCGGCTGGTTAAAGCGGCTGATGACTTCGTTGATTTCATCAAAAAAATAAATGCGCTGGTCGTGGCTGAACTCGCGCAAGGGACGATCGCTTCGGTAATCGGCTTCCCTCAATTCAATGCGGCGCTGCACTTCATCGGCGGCTTCCCGCAGTCCCTTCAGGCATTCTTTGGCTCCCAGATAGCGGGGTTTGAGAACCTTCAAAGCCGTGGAGAGCTTGGCATCCCCGACAATGAGCTGAGCGTTGCCGCCCAATCGCCGCTGCATGACGGCGAGGATATTGTTGATGCAGACTGTTTTGCCCATCCGCGTCGGACCAAATAAGCCGATGTGGTAGCAGCTTTCAACGAATTGCTCGAAGTGCTCCTGTAGGGGTTCGGGAATCGCTTCAGCGGCACGGCGGGCTTCGGCTTCCCAATCCACGCCGGAGGTATCGATTGTGAGACGAATCTGCCGGTGCAGGAGTTCTAAGTCCGGCATGGTGCGACAGCCTGGAACTACGCCTCGGATGCCTTCTTTCACGCGCTCTAGCCGCTTGAAGGCATCAATGAGGGTTTCAGCGTATTTGCCTTTGTCGTTTTTGCCAGGAGCGATCGCGAGGATACCAAACGACAATCGAAACTTGGCTTTACCGTAAGGGGTCACGAGGGGCGATCGGACGATGATGCCCTGCTCGTAGAGGTAGGCAATCACCCGATCCGCGAGGAGTTCTTCGGTGGTTGTGCCTTCCACATATTGGGGCTGCTGCAGATTGTAGAGATAAAGCCGCTGGGATTCGATCGTCGCTTCTTGATCTGCAATCAGTCGCCTATAGTTCTCAATTTCCTTTTGGCACATCTCAACCAGGGCGTTGTGCTGTTTTTCAAACTCTTCAATCAGCAGCTGACGCTGATGATCCAGATCTTGCTCTAGCTTGGCGGCACGGGCACTGAGCTGCGATCGTGCTTCACGCTCCGTCGCATCCAGTTCAACTGCCTTTTCTTCTGCCCAGGCATGGATGGCATCGCGTTCGGCTTTGAGCTGATTTTTAGCAGCTTCGAGTTCAGCCGTTTGAACTTCCAGCCGTTCCCACTGACTTTGCCAGGACTGCGTCAGCCGTTGCTTTTCCGTCTCAAACTCCACCTGCTGGTTTGCCAGTGCCTGCCTCAGTTGCAACAGTTCAAATTCCTTTTGCTGCAACAGCTTGGCGGAGTGATCGATCGTCACCTGGATCTGCTGAGTCGCTTGCGCGTCGTAGTACTGCTGGATTTCCCACTGTTTCTGCTGAAGGGCAAGCTGGTGAGTCGCCTCCAATCGGGTCATCTGCAACTGGTGCAAAGCGGTGGCTTCGGCGATCGGGTCATAGATCTCCACTTCCGGGTCACGATACAAGGCAGCTACCGCGCAGGCTGCACCCCCTAGCCGGATTGTCCACATCAACGTTGCAAGCAGAGGCTGCTGCGGGCGAATCCCAAAGGTGAGAGTGCTACAGGTTGCGAGGACCAGGAGCCATAGGCGCGGCTTCGTCTCGCGGGTGGGACGAGCTGCCAGGGGACGCAGAGGGTTATCCGTGGGGATGATTTGCGGGTAGGAAGTCATGGGACGGCACAAACATGAAGCGTTGGGGCAGGAGGGAGAAGGACTAGAACAAACCTAGGAGAACCCCGATCGCCCCCATCACCAGGGGCAGGGCTTGCTCGACTCGCAGCAGGGTTGTTTGCAGGTCATGCTGGGCATCGGGAGTCAGATCAAGCTCTTGCTCCACAAGCTCAGATTGGATGAGGTAGGAGAAGCTTTCAACGTCCTTCTGGAGGCGTTTTGCAGCTTTGATCTGGCGGCGACGAAGCATTTTCAGCCATTTCATCCACGCCGCCAGTCCAAACACCAGGGCAATCACGATCGCAATCAGCGTGACACCCTGAGGAATCGGTGGAATCAGCCACACCACCTTTAAGAGTTGAGCCACCACGCCAGAGACGAGGAGAGCCGACAAACCCACCGCGATACGTTGTTCCATAAGGGTTGGGTGATGCCGCCCCACGAGGGCAGAGCGGCAAAAACGACAAGAGAACGGTCTAGTTGAGGTTGGCGTTAGCAGCACTCACACCGGGGAACGAGAAGGAACGCGGCAAGCCGACGCGAATCTCTTTTTCGCGGAACTCACTGCGGCGATCGTCATTGTGGAACGTCGCTTCACCGAGAGTGAGGTTCAGCGATTCGAGGCGTTGCCGGAAGATATCGCGGTTGAGTTCGACCGACTGAGTCTCGAAGCTCAAGCGGTCTTGTGTGCCCGTGATTTCAACCTCGCTAATCGATCGCTCTACTTCCGTCCGCTTCAAGTTATTCCGCAAGGTGTCGGTACGAACCTGCTCGACGGAGAGCTTAATTTCTTCCTGGCGGTATTGCTCCTGCGCTACCTCAACGCTTTTTTGCTTGCGCTTAGTAACCCACTTTTCGCGTTCAAGATCGGCTTGCAATCCCTCGACCTTGACGGCACGAATTTGCCGCAGAATGCGTTCGGACTGAACTTTGAAATCGGATTCTGAAATGCCAGCAGGCATAGGGATAGGTCTCCTTTTTTGACGGTGGATGTTCCATCTCCGCCCTCGGACTACTGGGGAGTTGCCGGAGGGGTGGAGTAGGGAACGGGGTTTGTCGGAGCAGCCGGAGCCACGGGGGCGACCGGGGCAACGGGAGTCGGGGCAATTGGGGTAACCGGGGCGGCAGTCGTGGGGTCAGGCTGGGAAACTGGATCAGCCGATCGACTGAATAGAAATCCAAACAAGGCAACTAGTCCAAAGGCAAAGGCAACCAAGCCAATCAGCATCTGCATCCCTTCCGATCGCATCAGGGCAATCAGGTCGTCAAACCCGCCACTGCCCTGGAGGAAAAAAGCTTGGGGTTGGGGAACGGCGTTCATCAACGTCGTGGCTTGGCTGACGCTGGCTTCCTGGGCAGCAAGGGTCATCTGCTGGATGGCTTCAAACTGCTGGAGCGTGATTTTTTGCTGCTCAAACAAGAGTTCTGCCTCAGTGAGTGCTTTGGGGCGATCGTTCAGGCGAGCCAGGGCAGACTGCACCTGGGGCAGGACTTGTTGAGCCACCTGGGCAGCTACAGCGGGAGCCAGGTGCGGGGCAAGCTGCTGGGCGATCTGCACGGCGGGATTATCGCTCTGGGTGGCAGCATACGCCGGAGTGATCAATGGAGGAGTGACGGTGTGATCCGCATGTCCATCGGATCTCGTGGTTATGGAAGTGGACGCAGGGACACGGCGCTGCGCGGGGGCATAAGGATCGAGGTCGCTGGGCGATGTGGCATAAGGCTGCACAGCGTGCGGTGGGAGGGGGACGATCCCGGCAGCAGGGTCTCGCGGTGGGGGTGGCGACGGTGAGGAGCCTTGCGGCGGCGGCAGATAAGGTTGCAGAGCGGTTTTGAAGGCTTCTGCCTGGGGGGTAGCGGCGGCGTTGGCAAGCTTCAGTAAGCCTGTGGCGCTATAGAAAATGCGTTCGATCGAGCCGGGTCCAGATTGGCGCAGGAAGTCCACGTTTTCAACCAGGAGCGGGCGGAATTTCCGCAGTCCGTGGTCAGTGAGCCCAAGAGCAGGCAGCACCAGAGCAGTGGGGAGCAGAATGCCGTAGTCGGGGTCAGCGTAGGGAGTGAGGTTAATCGCGGTCATGAGGATATCTCCTGATGGGTTAAGAGCGTCAAGGGTTCGATCGATCTAAAGGAACCGATCGGGTGATACGCAAGATGAGGACGTTATGGCACGATCGGGGCAATCCTTCTTGAGTCTCCGGCAGGTCTCGCACCGACCAATTGCAGGGGACTCTTACCTGTGTACGAGACTGGGAGCTGGGGAAGTTTGAGAGGTTCTTGCAGCTGGGAGAGTGGCAACTAGCAGCACCGCAGCGAGGACGATCAAAGAAGCGATCGCGGCAAGGGTTGCTCCTCGCGTTAGGCAGATTGTTGTTGAGGGGGATCGGTGGAAATTGAGAGCAAGCCCAGCTTTTTTGCCAGCTCCACCCGTGCCAAGTCGGTTGCCTGCACCATGCTGCCAATCTCGGCGATTGCAAGTTCTGTGCCCAATCTTGAGCCTTTTTGCGTCGCGTTTTGCTTCAGGGCATCTTCCAGCGTCCGATCGTTGCTGACAAACTGCTGCAAGGTTGTATTCAGGCTATTAATGGCTTCAGTCAGGCGATCCGTAGAATCAACCACGGTGAGACGCAAGGGCTGAAGGGGATAAACCGGAAGCGGCACATCAGACGGTCGTCGCGTGATGCTAGAAGCAAGTGATGGGTCAGTTGGCTGATTTTGAATCTGAGCTGCTTGATAAGCAGCAACCAGTTCCGGGTTCTGCTCCCAAATCTGAGTTTTCCAGGCTTCAAACGGTAAGCCTGAAGTCCGGTATTGCCCCATCAGTTCCACACAAAGGGGGCTGTACCGCTCATCTGGCAACTTGAGGTCAATCTCACTGAACCAGGGGCAGGCTTCTTTGACCTTCTGGAACCATTGCTGCACCGATTTGCGGGACACGCCGTAATATTCGGCGATTGCTTTGGTGAATTGAGGTTCGACAGGTTGCCAGAGGGGAGGTTGGTTCGTACGACCTTCGCGGGAAGTGGCAGGGGAAGTCGCAGCCACCTCGCGCTCAGCTTCGGGGGCGGGTAGCAGGCCAGCTTCTTGGAAAAGGGCAATCGGATCTTGCGTCGGCTGGAATGCGGACACCTCAATGCTTTTAGCCATGATTCGTAATCCTGTGAAAGAGGTTCGGGGGTAGGAAACTGGCTACTGAGTCGTTGGTGAGAAGTTTGTATGCAGTTCCTACGAATCATGCTAGTTTAGGTTCAGAACTTAGTCAACAAGGTTCTGAACCTTTGCGGTAAGTTTCAATGAAGTTCAGCATAGGAGATACGATATTCATGGACAGCCCAATATTCCTTCAAGACGTGCCTACGAAAAGAGAGCGGATCACCTTTGTCTGTGATCTCGAATTAAAAGAGTTTTTGGAGAAGTTAGCGAGCACTGAAAAGCGGTCGCTCTCAAATTTCGTTGAAAAGATACTTGAAGATGTGGCTAAGCAGAGTGGCTATAACCCACCAGAGGAAAATCAGGGTAAATAATTCTCCCTTAGACCAGCATCCTCTGTATTAGACTCATCCCCTCAGCCTTTCTACGTCTCTAGCAATCTGAGTCTTTGTTCTCGGCAAATTTCTGCCTCAAATCGATTTGGTTGCAGATTTTCGACTGCCGAAATTGTTCTCTTAGAAGACAAATTGCTAATTCTCGCAATCCTGAATTTTCTAGGATTGGGTTGAGTTTTGCAGCCAGAAGGCAAAAAGAAAGCGATCGCTAACTTTCCACGGCAAGCGATCACTTCCTAAATATTTTTCATCAATCTACAAGCCATGATACCAAATTCTTCCTGGCAAGGCACACCCCTTGCACCGGATCAGCTTTTTAGTGCTGGTTTTCGGGACGGCATGAATGCTCGTGCCCCTCATCCACAGTTTCAAGACAACACCCACTACCTCAAAGGCTATGCGGAGGGCTGCCGCTCCACTACCGAAAACCCAGAGCTGACTGCCTTTTGTCGAATTTCTGATCTTACGACTGCCCTACATTCAGTTCACCGCTGGGAACAGGATCGAGAACGATTGGGGTTTGGCAAAGTTGCTCTGGGCTACCGCGATCGGTACTGGATAGTCCTGGTCACTAAAGACCTACATGACGCGGTGATGCCCTTCTAAATCAATTTGATTGCAGGCGATCGCCCTTCCCAGTTGGAGAGAGGCGATCGCTCCCTTGTCATTTGTCCACCCTTTTGAAACCCACTTCTGTTGTGGGTCAACTTTGCAATGCAAAAATCCACTGCCTTTCCCCGTCCGGCTTTTCCTCAAGCGCAAACCGATCCCGAAGAAGTTCTGGGAAATTCGATCGTCCTCGATCTTGACCAATTCCCAGAACTCCAATGGATCTCCCGTTACCTCGCTGCTCTGCACAAGCTCCAGGCTGAACGCGATCGTCTTGCTCAGGATATTCGTGCAATTGAGCAAGAGGGTGAGGTGTACTTTGACCAGTGGGTCGAACCCTATACGAAAACCAAAAATGGGAAGCAGTACACCTACCACCAGCTACGGTGGCTCACAGGCGAGTACAAAAAATCGGGTCAACCCAAAGTCAAAACCAAGCACCTCTCCCATCAGCAGGTAGGCGAAGTCCGAGCGGCGATCGAGCGAGGGCAGCAGGTAAAAGCCCTCCAGGAGCAGCAATCGCTAATTGAAGCACAGATAGTTCGTCTGAGGCAGCTTGTGCGGAACGCAGGAAGACGGATGCAACGGTTGAGTCAACCTTCTCGTACAGGGAGGAGATGATGATGGCTTATAAAACATTGGAAGCAAACTCCATCCCTATTCCACCCCAACTGGCAGGCTTGCTGAAGCAAACACTGGGTAAATCTGGAACGGGGTTTGATGAGAGTGCTTTCTTGCAGCAGTTGCATTACTGGACAGTTAATTCAGCAGTATCCGGCTGGGTTGCCGATGGCATTAAATGGGTCTACAACTCGCTCAAGTCCTGGCAGGAGCAGTTTCCCTGGATGACCCAGTATGGGTTGAGGAAGGCGATCGCTAATCTAAAAAAGCTTGGACTGATTCAAACGGCTCAGCATTGGATTACTTCTTACAAGCGCGTTATGTTTTATCGGATTGACTACGATCGGTTGTCGGCTTTTGCTGGAACCGTATGCGATCTTGTCACACTTCGATGTGCAAACAGTGATCCGATCGATGTGCTGAATAATCGCACAACAGATACAGAGACTTCTTCAGACAATTCTCTTTCAGAACAACAAACGGCTTTTGTTGTTGTTTCTCAAATGAATGAGGAAGAGACTGGATCTGCTGAAACTGGGAAAGCGGCGGGCGGTGAGCAGGGTTCTGGTGTAGAAGTGGACAGCGCAATGGAGGGGACTCTTTCCCCAGCCAGTTCTGGGGAAGTTGTTGAAATTCAATCCGCAGAATTCCCAGAACTTGCAGAAGAGGTGGCTGAGGCAATTGGGTATCCTCCGAACACTCCTTTACCTACGGCTCTCAAGGAGGCAATCGAGCGGTTTCCGGATCGCGTGAAGCCTGCAATTGCCTATCTACGTCAGCAGCAGCAAAAGCGGCAGATCAAGAATCCAATGGGGTATCTGTATGAGGCGATTGTAAAAGGATGGAATGTGCAAATTGAAAAGCACTCAATTTTGCCAAAAGGGTTCAACGAGTGGTTTGATTATATGAAGCGGCAGGGGTTAGTTATTGCAGCAACAACGATCGATGGAATTCATCATACACTGCATATTCAACAAGGTTGGATACCCACGATGGAAGCTATGCGGAAATACTCAATGGCTGCTGCCAACCATTAATGAGCATTCACGTCTAGGAGAATTTAAAACATTTCCAGGTTTATACTTCAGGGTATAAGCTTACACTTAATAAATAGATTGTATCAGTCCTAACAGAAGATAAAATAATGAGCAAAAATCCTGTCAAGTGTGAAATTACAGCCGCATACGTTCAAAACGCAGTAGATGTCATTCTCAAGACATTGGGCGAACCTCAGACAGCACAGCAGAAGCAAGCATTGCAGTCATTCCGGGATGGCGATTCAACTCTAATCAAGCGGCTGTCAATCGCAAATTTACAGGACAACTACATCAAGTGCTTAGGCTATTTGATTTCTGCTCCTAAGCTCACTCCTCAAACAGACACAATTCTGGCTGAATCAGCCCGTGCTGCGGCTGATCATGTTCGCGATTTAACCCTGACCAGTTTGAGTAATGCAATTCTGAAAGATGCAATGATCATTAGCAATGATTAAAACTTAGTTTTCGCGAGAAATGTCTGTCAGTATCAGGAATTAGATGAGTTTCAGTCCCGCAAGCGGGATTCAGGTTTTAGCGAGTCCAGTTCCTCTAAAAGCTTGTCCTCAGTGTAATCACTTGTTTCAGTCCCGCAAGCGGGATTCAGATTTTAGCGAGTTCCCCCCATCTGTTGCTAGTGGCTTCTGGACGTGGGGTTTCAGTCCCGCAAGCGGGATTCAGATTTTAGCGAGATTCATATCGTTGAAATGACCGAGCATGATTTCAAAGTTTCAGTCCCGCAAGCGGGATTCAGATTTTAGCGAGCACGCGAAACCTCCTTTGTTAAGTGAAGGCCCTACAGGGTTTCAGTCCCGCAAGCGGGATTCAGATTTTAGCGAGTTTTAACTGTCCTTCGGTCTTAGGTCATTTGGATTGTTTCAGTCCCGCAAGCGGGATTCAGATTTTAGCGAGTATCAGTGGGTACAGCAGGGGGGACAGTTTAAGAAGTTTCAGTCCCGCAAGCGGGATTCAGATTTTAGCGAGCCTACGGTAACTTTAACGAATAACGCTGATATCTATGTTTCAGTCCCGCAAGCGGGATTCAGATTTTAGCGAGCCGGTTACCTGGGGTGGTACAGGCAACGTGGAGATGTTTCAGTCCCGCAAGCGGGATTCAGATTTTAGCGAGACAAGCCTTCGCCAGTTGCCAGGAGCAGATCAAAGTTTCAGTCCCGCAAGCGGGATTCAGATTTTAGCGAGCCTGTTCAACAGAAAAAGCGATATTACCTTTGTTGTTCGTTTCAGTCCCGCAAGCGGGATTCAGATTTTAGCGAGAGCAACACACATAAAACGTTCCAGCCGATCGGGGTGTTTCAGTCCCGCAAGCGGGATTCAGATTTTAGCGAGTTTCTACAAAAAACTCTTTCGTGCTGGCTACGATCGGTTTCAGTCCCGCAAGCGGGATTCAGATTTTAGCGAGCTGCACTCTGGGATGATTTTGATCTGCTTGAAGTAGAGTTTCAGTCCCGCAAGCGGGATTCAGATTTTAGCGAGATCTGTTCTGGTTACTCTCAGTCTGGTTCCAAAAGGGTTTCAGTCCCGCAAGCGGGATTCAGATTTTAGCGAGCCAATCCCTGCAAATATTGTTTCGTTATCCCTATGGTTAGTTTCAGTCCCGCAAGCGGGATTCAGATTTTAGCGAGACTTGAAGGACACTCAGGTGCGCACGATTCCAGTGTTTCAGTCCCGCAAGCGGGATTCAGATTTTAGCGAGTATTTCGCCACGTCGCTGTAATTCCCTGAGTGCTGTTTCAGTCCCGCAAGCGGGATTCAGATTTTAGCGAGCGGACTAGATAGGTTCGCTCCTCTGGAATGATTGGGGTTTCAGTCCCGCAAGCGGGATTCAGATTTTAGCGAGCGACAATGACAATTCAAACGATTCAAATAATTTCCTGTTTCAGTCCCGCAAGCGGGATTCAGATTTTAGCGAGCTGGAAACTTACCTTGCAAAACTCAACTCAGGCGAAATGTTTCAGTCCCGCAAGCGGGATTCAGATTTTAGCGAGTCCGTAGCCTAAAGCTCTTACTACAAGCCATTTCCAGAGGCTGTTTTGGCAAACCTCAAAATTTGAGCCGATTCAGAGCTTCAAAAGACAGGCGATCGCCCCTTTTCAAGACGATTTAGATTCTCGAGCTTATTGATTTGTCAAGGTTCTAGCCATTTTCGCAAAC
>NZ_JACJOR010000193.1:0-10614 GCF_014695615.1 Leptolyngbya sp. FACHB-711 | reverse complement strand
TGCTTACTGCACTGGCTTTTGTGTATTTACACTGGCGTAAGCTGAAAAAATAAAGCAAATATGCTTTGCAAAAACTACCTAGGCGTCCAGTATATTATTTCTGTTTTTGTGAAACACAGGTTAAGGCGGGCAGGCACGGAGAATTTGAGTCCGAGATCCTATAGTTTAGCGAGTCTCCTTAAAGCAATTCAGTGCAAGTTGCATAGTGCACCACTTAGCCTGATCTTGACTTGGGTGACTCATCAACGAGTGGCACTCGCACCACAAAAACTTGTCAAAGGCTTCAGGTTTCGCTCGATTGGCGTGAGTTCGTAAAGCAGAGAAGTTTTTTCAGGGTAATTCACTAATTTAGGTTGAATTCAGCCCTTCAAATCACTTACCAGCACGGGGTTTAATACTATGCATTGGACTGTTGCGGCTTCGTTTATTCACGATCTTAATTTGACGACCTCTACCTGGCTGACCCCCTTTGTGAAGAACCACCAGCATCACTTCACGATCATCCCTCGCTGCGTACCCCTTGCGAGCTGGCACACCCGCAAATCCTCGGTGACAGACTTGAAGGAATGGATGGATCATTGGTTCCAGGCAAGCGACGCCCTCCACAGAACACATGGAGGTGTGATTACCGTTTTTCCGCAACTTGCCGCAGCTGTAGCGATGCAAAAGCATTTACTCCGCAAAGATGCCCCGGTCGTGGCATGGATGTACAATGTGGGGACTTGTTCTTCGGGAGTGCGTCGTCTACTCGCTCAAAAAAGCAGTCAAGCGATCGATCGCTTTGTCGTTCATACGCAACGTGAGCGGCAGATTTACAGCGATTGGCTGGAACTGCCCATTGAGCGGTTTGAGTTTGTTCCTTATCAGGTTCCAGAAATTCCGGTAACTTATGAGGAAAACACCGCTCAGCCGTTCATTGCAGCACTGGGGTCTGCCCATCGGGATTTTCCTGCCTTATTTGAAGCGGTCAAAACCCTCAACATCCCGACGATTGTGGCTGCTAGCAAGCGATCGCTAGAAGGAATCAGCGTGCCTTCGCAAGTGCAAACCCCGTTTGATATTGGCAAACAAGACTGTCTGCGTCTAGCTCAAGAAGCTCGAATCAGTGTGGTACCCATGGTGCCCAATGAGCAAATCACCGCCGCCGGACAAGTCACCATTGTTGAGGCAATGCGGATGGGTCGGGCACTGATTGCCACACGCTGCAACGGGGCAGAGGATTACATTATTGACGGAGAGACGGGTTTGCTCGTGGAGCCACACTCTGTTAAAGATTTAACCGATGCCATTCAAAAGCTGTGGGAAGATCACGAATTGCGGAATCGCCTGGGTCAAAATGCAATGCGCTACGCGGCTGAACACTTCTCTAATGAAGCGGCTGGTGCAGCATTAGATCGAATTCTCACTGAGGTCGCCAATCAAGTTGGTGAAAGAAGCGTCGCTGCGTCCACGGAAACCAGTAGTGTAATGTCGCTGAGACTGGCTCAGCCATAACCGGTGACTGGTTCAAATTAGGGCGTTGCTGAGTTGAAGAGATACATCGCGGTGTTTGGTGGTGAGCCATTCCATCGTTTAGCAACGCTAAAACGAAAAAGGACTCCTCTATCAGGGGGAGTCTTTCTGTTTACAGATATATTCTTTTGCCAGATGACCAAATCGGGCTTCATTCCACGCGGGCAGTATTGTTAAGCGGGCGGAAGAATCTTCTAATTTGCGTATTTTTTTTAGCTTGGATCATCAAAGCATTCCCCAAAAGGTCTACCCAACCGTCAGCGTTTATTTCTTCGAGTTTTTGCCTTTGTTCTTTTTGCCTTTCTTTTTCTTATGTTTTTGTTTGGGTTCTTCTGAGTTCACTGCAGCAACGCCAGCAAGCACAGCCTGAGTTGTATTCATCGCGCTATTAATCCAGCTATCTAGATTTGGAGCAGCCGTACTCAAGTTTTCTTTGGTTTCAGTGACAACATCACGCACCAGCGTAGCAACCGCTTGTTTTGGGTCGTTTGAGGAGGCTTGCAGCACGGCGATCGCTTCATTTAGACGCGGGGTAGCTTCCTCTACAGCCGCTCGCACCGTTTTAAGAATGTCCTGCATCCCAGGCTTGATCTGGGTAACGCGATCGCTTACCGCGCCAGCAACGGTGGCAACGGGCTTATTTTCTAACTCAGCGCCTATCGGCTTAGCGTTCATCGGCAAATCTGATTTGGCTTCCTCAGAATGATCACCCGCTGCGTCGGATTGTGCATTAGATCGGAAAAGACGCTCAAGCACTTGCTGCACAATTTCAGTCACCAGTGTGGTCAGGAGTGCGACGGCAATTCCGTTGAGTCGTCCGCCCAACAAGCCGTTATTTTGCGATTCAGTAGATTGGTTTTTTTTCTTCGATTTCTTTTTAGAAGTCATTTTTATTCTTATGGATCTTTCTATGTTTGAGTCATCTAAATTAACGAATTTAGCCTGTCACCTGCGTCTATAGAAGGAATGAAGCGTTCTATTAACTAAGACAGAGTAAGATAAAGAACATCTGTATCTCGACCGATTCACCCTTAATTAATGCTTTCGCACCCCAAACCGAATGCTTGACCTGATGAAGCTTGCCCGCCAGATGCAGGGCATTGGTCAACACCTGACCCAGGAAGCCACCGCTGCCCGTCAACGGTTAGAGCTGGCAGAACAGCTTTTAGCGCAAGCCCGCGATCGACAGGAAGAATTGCTGGCTCTGCAAACTCAGTGGCGCGATCGATTGGGGTTTACAGCAGCGGAACCTGTGGAACCGCTCGATACGCGAGTTAGCATTGCGCCTGCCCCAGCCCTTCACAGCGTCATCGCCACAGACGGGTCGCAAATTGCCCCCAGCCATCACGAAATTGCCTACTGCTATTTGATCAACGTTGGGCGAATTGTGCTGCACTATGGGCAAAATCGCCATCCGTTGCTGGATAGCCTGCCGGAGGTGTTTTATCGCCCGGAGGATCTTTATGTGTCGCGGCAGTGGGGCATCCGCACCGAGGAGTGGATGGGCTATCAACGCACGGTGTCCGAAGTGGAAACCCTGGCAGAGCTAGCAATTCATCAGTTTGCAGATTCAGAGCTTGCAGATTCAGAGCTTGCAAATTCCCAGTTCACTAATTCCCAGATTGCAGATTCCCATCTCGCAAATTCGTCTGCTGGGATTGCCGCAGTTTCTACCGCGATCGACTCTGCCAGCGATTCATCTAGCCATCAGCTTTCGATTCCCTATGCAGTTCCTGAAGTGCCGCCACGTCTGGCAATGGTAGACGGTTCGCTGATTTACTGGTTTCTGGAAGCTCTGCCCACGGAAGCTCGCGATCGACTCTTGCCTCCCATTTTGACCGCCTGGGATCGACTGCGATCGAAACAGGTTCCGCTAGTGGGCTATCTCAGCGCAGCACGAAGCGGAGAAGCACTCAACTTTCTGCGGTTCCATACCTGTCCTTTTCCGGCTCCCGACTGTCACACCTTTTGTCCGGGTGCGACTGAAACGGCTCCCTGCCAGGTGTTTGCTCCGCTTCGGGATACGGCTCTCTGGGGGTTGCTGCTTGAACCGGGTCAGCGGGGGGCACTCTGGCGCAGCTCTGCCAAGATTCTGGAATGGTACGGCGATCAGGCAATTTACTTTTGCTATGTCAACGTAGGTTCTGAAATTGCGCGGGTGGAGTTTCCTGCCTGGGTTGCCGAAAATCCGACTTTGCTGGAAACTGCCCTCAGTCTGACTTTAACCCAGGTGCAAAAAGGCTACGGCTATCCGGTTGCCCTGGCAGAAGCACATAATCAGGCGGTCGTGCGTGGGGGCGATCGTGCCCGGTTTTTCGCATTACTGGAACAACAAATGATTCGATCGGGCTTGCAAAATATTGGAACTTCTTACAAAGAAGCTCGAAAGCGAGGCAGCATTGCCTGAACGTTGAATCTTATTCGCGATCGCCCGAGAGCCAGCACAAACATTTTGACAATCTCTTCATGCGGTGGATACTTGATCAGACTCAAAAAATCCGCCTTGATTCGATCGAGCCACTGTGCCTCTACCGCTTCGCTCGCTGCAGCAGGCTATTGCCATTCGCCAAAAAATCGGGTTCCTGACCTATTGCAGGTCAAACTGTTGCTCAACGTCACCCAGCTCCAGATCATTTGCAGAAGCAATTTGGACGATCGCTCACCCGAATGGAGGACTAGCTTTCGTGTATTGGGTGAGTCCGATCGATTTCTTTCACTCGATCGCTAATATAGAAAACAAGGGAGTAAAAGACCGCTATACTCTCTGAAAATGCGATCTGAAAATGCGATTCACAAAGCCATAACCTGAACGCAATAACGCTGACCTATTCGATATCGTTTGCAGGGCTAAACTATGACCTCCTACGCCACTTCCACCGCACGATCGGATCTGAGTGAACTGAGACGGCTCAAGAGCTTGCTGCCGCCGGAACTGAAGAGCTGGGTAACGGTTGAAGCTTCAACGGCTGTCAATCCGGTACTGATCACCAGTGAGGAAATTGGAAAAGACCAGATCGAAGTGCAAATCGACCTGGTAAAGTGGGATCAGTTGGCACTGGATCAGCGCAATCTGCTGTTCTGGCATGAGGTTGCCCGCGTTCAGAACGATACAATTCCCCGTGACGGCTGGGAGATGGCAGCTCTGGCGATCGGTCTGGGCGGTGCAGTGGGCGAACTCTGGGTACAAGATGGCTTGCTGCTGATACTGGCATTGGCACTGTGCGGTGTTTCGGGCTGGCGGCTCTACGTTCGCAACAATGGGGAAAAGACGCTTCAAGAAGCAATCCAGGCAGACGAAAAAGCGATCGCCCTGGCAACCCGATTTGGCTACACGCTTCCTAATGCCTACAAGAGTTTAGGCAGTGCACTGAAAGTTTTAATCGAGCAAACGCCGAAGAAAAAGCAGCGGAAACGCTATGAGCAGCGGCTCGACGCACTGAAAAAGAGTGCCGCCAAAGCGAAAGAGCGGGCTAAGGGTAGCCGCACCGAAATGGCAGACGGTTACTAAGCTTCAGGTAGGCGGTTTCTCCTGTGGCTGTTTATTCCTTTGAGTGGCGGCGATATCGGCGATTGTTTCGTCAGCCGCTCCGAACTCACCACGGCAGTTGGTCGGAGCGTGAGGGAATTATCGTGCGTTTGCAGCATAATAATCAGCAAATGGGCTGGGGCGAAATTGCCCCGATTTCCTGGTTTGGCAGTGAGACAATCGATCAAGCGATCGAGTTTTGCCAGTCGTTGAAGGGACAGATAACCGAGGAGCAAATTGCTGAAATTCCGAATCAATTACCTGCCTGTCAGTTTGGGCTGGAGTCTGCTCTGGAAACGCTGGGGTGTGGGGCGATCGATACTGCCTCGCGATTGAATTTGCCTTGCAGTGTGCTGTTGTCGCCGGAGGCAGTGCTTGCGGATGAGACGAAATTGGAGCAGGGCGAGGAGTCTTACATCAGATCCCTCAATCCCTTAATGCTGGAAAACTTTGAGATTCAAAATGAGCGGCTCGGTTCCTTCCAGCCTAGGGGGGCATCCCTGCGGGGCAAGCACTCTTCTAGAATCCTGTCTGAATTTGGCGAACCCGAACTCACGTTTAAGTGCAAAATTGGCGTGCAGGCAATCGATCGCGAAATGGCTCAGCTCGATCGCCTGCTCAAAGTTCTTCCTGAACAAGCAAAATTGCGGCTTGATGCGAACGGGGGATTGAGCGAAACAGAGGCTTATCGTTGGTTGGAATGGTGCGATTGTCATTCCCAGAACCCGCCGCAAATCGAGCTAATTGAACAGCCGCTTTCGCCCGATCAATTTGAGCAAATGCAGCAGCTTAATCAGCAGTTTCACACACCGATTGGGCTGGATGAGTCCGTAGCGACGATCGATCAGCTTCAGGACTGCTATCGGCAGGGATGGCGGGGCATTTTTGTGATCAAGCCTGCCATTGCTGGATCTCCCTCGCGGCTGCACCAGTTTTGCCAGGAGTATCAGCCGGATGTCATCTGGTCTTCTGCCCTGGAAACGACGATCGGGCGACGCTACATCGAAGATTTTCTGATTCCTTCCACCCAACTCACAAAGCGATCGATCGGATTTGGGGTGGATCAGTGGTTTGCAGATGACTGGGGAAAGCAGGAAGCGGATTTGCTCTGGCGTGATTTGGCAGAGGTCGGCTCATGAGGCTAGATCTGCTAGAAACCCTGAAGCAGCAATCGAATCAGCAGCGGTTGATCGGCTTGGACGGAGCGGAGTTAGTCGATCGAGCAGAACAGCGATTTCAGATGCTCACGCAGCTTGATCAGGCGAATCCAACGGTGTTGCTGGCAGAGCCTGAGCCGATCGATTTTCTGGCAGGATTTGTTGCAGCCGTGGCAGCAGAATGTCCGGTATTTCTGGGAAACCCGCAGTGGGCGGAGGCAGAGTGGAAGAGTGTGTTATCTCTGGTTCAGCCTGCTTGCGTTTGGATCTCTGGACAGCATGATTCCCCGTTGCTTGTGAGTCATCAGAAGCCGCAGTTTCCAACAGGCACGATGGGAAGCAGTTCTTCCCCTGGGATTATCGGCATTCCCACAGGCGGATCATCGGGGCAGATTCGCTTCGCGCTGCACACCTGGGAAACATTAACGGCTTCCGTAGCAGGCTTTCGAGCCTATTTTCAAATCGATTGCTCCAAAGAGAGCACTACTTCGGAGCGCGTCAATTCTTGCTGTGTGCTGCCGCTGTTTCATGTGAGCGGATTGATGCAGTTTATGCGATCGTTCTGCTCGGGTGGCAAGTTTGCCCTGTTTGCCTCCAAGGACTTAGCACAGCAAATTCAGCACATTGACCCTGCTGAGTTTTTCATTTCCCTCGTTCCCACCCAGCTTCAGCGATTACTGCAAAATCCCGCTAACCTCGACTGGCTCTCACAATTTCAAATGATAATGCTGGGCGGTGCGCCTGCCTGGCCAGATCTGCTGGAAACGGCTCGATCGCATCAACTGCGAATTGCCCTTACCTACGGCATGACTGAAACCGCTTCTCAGGTTGTTGCCCTGAAGCCAGAGGAGTTTTTGCAGGGGCGATTACCCCAAAGGGGGAGCTGCTTTGCACCGGGATGCGGTCAAGTATTACCCCACGCTCAGGTGACGGTGCGCGATCCGCAGGGAAACCCAGTCGAACCCGGACAAAGCGGAATTATCACCATTCGTGCCGCCTCCCTCTGTCGTGGCTATCTTCCTGCTCAGCCCAACTCTCAGCTTGAGCAAACCCAGCAGCTTGTCACCGATGACCTGGGCTATTTTGACTCAGCAGGCTATCTGCACCTGATCGGACGCAACAGCCAGAAGATTATCACAGGCGGCGAAAATGTCTTTCCGGCAGAAGTCGAAGCCGCGATTCGCCAAACGGGTTTAGTGCAGGATGTCTGCGTGATTGGACTACCCGATTCTTTTGAAGGGGAAACTGCTTCGCATCGTGCCTGGGGTGAAGTCGTGACTGCGCTGATTGTTCCTGTTTCAGGCCTCGTTCCAGACTTCTCGATTTCGACCCTCGAAGCAGCCCTTCAGCTCAAGCTCAGCCGCTATAAACAGCCCAAAAAATGGCTTATTGTCGATCGCATTCCGCGCAATTTGCAGGGCAAGCTCAATTACGAGCAGCTAAAACAAATCGCCCTTCATCCTGCAACGGGTGCAGTAAATAGAGGGCGATCGACAGACGATGAATGCATCTAACTGCTAAATCGATAATTTGTGAAATCGATAACTTGTGACCCGATAATCTAGGAATCGATAACCAGGCTCACTGCAGACAGAATTCTACAGGATATATTCTGTAGGAGTGCTACGAGAAAGACTTGCCGCAGCCACAGGTTTGATTAGCGTTGGGATTGGTGAACTGGAAGCCGCCGCCAATCAGCGCATCGCTGTAGTCCAGCATCAAGCCGTAGAGGTACAGCATACTCTTAGGATCGCAAACGACCTTAAACCCATCGTAGTCATACACTTCGTCGTTATCGCGGATGTTGTTGGGGTCTTCAAAGTCCATTGTGTAGGACATTCCCGAACAGCCACCTTGCCGCACACCGACCCGCAGGCACAGATCTTTTCCCTGCCTGTCTCGCAGTGCCATGACATGGCGGAGGGCGGATTCGCTCATTAGGATGCCTCCTCGCTGTTGAGGTGCTGCTTGTGTCATGTGTTTGAGACTCCCTTGCTGTTGCAGTCTACTACTCCTTACTCTATTCTATCGCTGCTTCAGCAAACTCCTCCAATCCCCATCAAACTAACCCCACTCATCCATTCACTCATCCACTCATCTACCCATCCACTCATCTGCCCATTCACCCAGCTTTGCGATACTTTGCGATCGCCAAGACCCCTGACTTTTATAGATTAAAGCTAGCAGCCCATGCACTCAACCACGAAACCTCACTCAACCCCAATGCCAAACGATTATCCTAATGATAAGCAGCATTCTAGAAGCACAAACTTCCCGTTTACCGGGAGCAAACCCCGCTAGAATGGCTGAAATCCATCCGTTGCTTCCGTAACTAATCGAAAGGCTGGTTGAAGCACTTGTCGAGAAAACGGTAGGCAATGCTGCATCTGTCTGTCCCGTCTTGTGGTGAGTTTGGCTATGACTGCTCTGAATCGCTCTACCCGTCGTCGGTTGCAACAATTGCGCCAGATTCCCAGCGTGTGGGAAGGCGATCGACGGTCATTGCTGCCAGAGTTTGGGGTCACGTCGCTTGACAATCCAGGACGCAAAGCAAATCACTGCATTCTGTGGGTGGACGGCACAGAAGGGATGGTGCGGGCAATGGACATGGTTTCCGGAGAGGTCGGACACGAGGCGATCGTGCGAACGCTGCTTCAGGCAATGGAATATCCGCAAGGTTCAGCCCTGCCTGCCCGTCCTCAAAAAATTGTGGTGCGCGATCGAGAGATTCAGTTTTTTCTCAGAGGTGTGCTGCAAGAGCTGGATATCACGATCGAATACGCGCCCGAACTACCAATCATTGACGAGATTTTTGAGGGGTTGCAGTCTGCGGTCAAGCCCCAGCCGCCTCAACTTCCGCCGGAACACGAAGCCACCATTCTCGAAGCAACTGCTGATATCTGGCAGGATGCTCCCTGGGAAGTGCTGGACGAGGAAAAGATTATCTCGGTTGAAATCACAGGCGCAGATGTCGGGACTCTCTATGTCTCGATTCTGGGCATGCTGGGCATGGAGTACGGGCTGCTGATGTATCGATCGATCGACTCACTGAAGCAGTTTCGTCAGCGGGTGCTGGCTGCCGGAGACTCGCCCGAAGGTTTGGAAGAAGCGTTTCTGGAACAGGATTGTCTGTTTGTCACCTTTGAGCAGGACGGCAACCTTCGTCCGGACGAAGAATCGCCTGCGGCAGCAGAGTTTTATGCCCAGGCAGGCGTCACGCCTACGTTTGGCAACCTGCACCCGCTAGAAGGAATGCGTCCCATTCTGCATGAAGAAGAAGCCATTACCGTTCTCGTTGCGCTGAAGGCACTGCACCGATTCTTTCAAAAGTCGCTCTCTCGTTTAGAACAGGAAGACTTTCCTTCTGTTTCAGGAAACTATCGCATCCCGAATCCCACGCACCCCGACCAAAAGATATCGGTCAAGGTAGCAACGCTGCCCAACCTCGCGGATGAACTATCGGAAATGACGATCGCCGCTGGATTTCCCGACGAAGATTTTCCGTTTGGTGCGCCGCCGCTGCTAAACAATCATCTAGTGCCGTCTGAATCCTTCTACAGCCTAGGCGCGATGTCCTGGGATGTGCTGGAGCTCTTGCGGAGCAGCGTTAAGTTTTATCAGGAAGCTGGGGCAGAGTTTCCGACTGATGCTGATGGGTTTCCCGTGATCTTGATCCAAACTTCTCGCCCCAAAGCCGCCGAACTGATCGAAGCGATCAAAACTGCAGGCGGACTGAAGGCAATTTGCTTTAACCCCGGCGAAGACCCCTTTTCGGAAGAGCGATACGATTTGGGCGTGCTGCAAACCCAGGACGACGAACTCCACCTGTTTGGCGAGTTTCACGAAAATGACTCAGTTCACATCCAGGCCCGCAAAAAGTGGGATCAACGCTGCAAGAAAACGAAGGGCTACTGTGGCTTGATTATTGCTAGAGGACTCAAGGGTGCATCGAGCGGCAACCCGCAGTTCAACGACATGATGGCTCTGTTTGAAACGCGCTGCATCGCCGCACAGGATTTGGGATTGGGGGAGCTTCAGTTAATTCCGTATTTAGAGTAGCTGATTCCGGATTTAGAGTAAATGACCTGAGACAACCGCGCTCCCTCAGCCTGTTCCACTCTCTCTAAAGAACTATTACAGTTCCATACAAAATTGAGAATGTGAAAAGGGTCGAATGATAGGATGCGTGAAAAATGTTCAGAGAAACGTTCATGACAGAAACTCTTACTGGACAAACTCCTATCTTCGGCGGCAGCACGGGCGGACTGCTCACGGCTGCGTTTGAAGAAGAAAGATACGCCATCACCTGGACTAGTCCGCAAGAACAGGTGTTTGAAATGCCTACTGGTGGGGCTGCGGTAATGCGGCAGGGTGATAACCTGCTGTATTTTGCCCGGAAAGAGCAATGTATCGCTCTCG